>NZ_NPJB01000085.1:0-131271 GCF_002251345.1 Prevotella sp. P4-119
AAATCAAGTTAAATGGTATGAGTCCAGTACAATACAGAATGACTCAATTAAATACGTAAATGTTTAACCCGTCCAACTTCTTGGGGTCACTTCAAAGGTACTCACGCTCGGAAAAACCAAAATTTATTTGGTTTTTCTCTCACTTAATCGTACCTTTGCAATGAATATGTCTAATAGAACGACGAATGCAATACTGGGCTTGGCAGCCCTGATACTGGCAATACTATGCCTGCTAAGCATCGTCAGCAACTAAAACCACTGGCAAGATGCACGACTATAGCCAACCCGTTTCACGTAAACGACTCATCATCAGAGTGAGCCGTAAGTCATTGTCGTTCTCTGTTTTAGACAGCGGCAACGGACAGATTTCTTTCAGCCCCTACCCACTGAAAAGCGGCATCTCACTATCGGCAAACCTTCGTGAGGCGTTCCGCGATGAAGTAATTCTAAACGATAAATACCAACACGTACTGGTATCGGTGGTGGCACCGACACTCACCGTTCCTACCGAACAGTTTAAAGAACAGGAAAAGGAAATATTGTTCCGACACGCCTTCACCAATCACGAACAGGATTGTGTGGGATATACGGTGATGGACGACCTCAACTGCGTGGTGCTCTTTGCCATCAACAGAAATCTGAAGAGCGTCATCGCCGACCACTACCCCGAAGCAAGATACATGGCGGCGGTGGCTCCCGTATGGAGACACCTGCACCAAAGGAGTTACATGGGCACGAAAGCTAAACTCTACTGCTACTTCCACGACCAGCGCATGGATGTGTTCTGCTATGGACAAAACCGCTTTAAGTTCTGCAATGCCTTCGACGGACGCGATGCGCACGATGCCCTTTACTACCTGCTCTCCGTTTGGAAACAACTGGGCATGAAGGTGGGGCACGACGAAATATTTCTCGTAGGCGATATTCCCGAACAACAATGGCTGATTGAGGAACTGAAGAAATATGTGCAGCGCGCCTATGTCATCCTACCCACTGGCGATTTCAACCGTTCTGCCGTGACGCAGATAGAAGGAATGCCTTATGACCTCATGACATTATTCGTAAAAGGAAGATGAGAATTATTACAGGAATATACAAGGGACGTCACTTCGACATTCCGCGCTCGTTTAAAGCGCGACCCACTACCGATTTTGCCAAAGAGAATATCTTCAACGTACTCACGCAGTATGTTGATTTCGATGGGGCGGAGGCACTCGACCTCTTTTCGGGCACAGGAAGCATTTCCCTCGAACTCGTGTCGCGTGGCTGCCAGACGGTGGTCAGCGTGGAAATGGATCGTGACCACCATCGTTTCATACAGGAGTGCCTGAAGAAACTCAATACCAAGGTGTGTATTCCCATCCGTGGCGATGTGTTCCGCTTCGTGAAATCATGCCGCCAACAGTATGATTTCATCTTTGCCGATCCACCTTATGCACTCAAGGAACTGCCACAGATTCCTGACCTCATCTTGCAGAAAGGCATACTGAAAGAGGATGGCATCTTCGTCTTTGAACATGGCAAAGACCATGACTTCTCCGAACACCCCAACTTCATTGAACACCGACAGTACGGCAGCGTCAATTTCACACTGTTCAGAGCAACGGCGAAAACAACCGAGTGATACTCTCCCACAAACGCACGCCAAACTTTGGATGTACGCGCCTGGGGAGGTCTGCCCATGCCACCGACTGCTCTTCATCACGCAGGAAGATACGCTTCATGCGCAAGGCGGTGCCTTCGTCATAGATGAAGGCATTGGCTTCAAAATTGTTTTCAAAAGACCGGAAGTCAACATTGGTGGAACCGCACGATGTCAACGCATCATCACACACCAACATCTTGGCGTGCAGGAAACCGCCTTGATAGAGACTGACCTTCACACCGGCTTCTTCCACTTCACGCAGATAGGATCGTGATGCCCACTCCACTAACCTCGCATCGGCTTTATACGGACACAGCAAACGCACATCGACACCTGCCGTGGCTGCGGTCTTGAGCGCAAAGAGCACGGGTTCGTTGGGCATGAAATAAGGAGTCTCGATATAAACATAGCGACGGGCTGCCAAGATGATACGCACATAACCCTGCATAATCTCTGGATAGAGTGAGGTGGGTGCACTCGTCACCACCTGCATCAAACAGTTGTTAGACAGACTGGCATCGTCCGGCGAGGGATAATAGCTGCGGTCGCTGATAAGGGTGCGATCTACAAAATACCAATCCACCAGAAATGCTCGTTGCAAGGCATAGACGCCACTTCCCACAATGCGCAACATCGTGTCGCGCCAAGCCATACCGTGGATGCCTTTCACATAGCGTTCGGCAATATTCATGCCGCCGATATACCCCACCCGTCCGTCTATCACCACTATCTTACGGTGGTTGCGGTAGTTGACCTTACTGGTGAACAACGGGAAGCGAACGGGAAGGAACGAAACGACTTCTATGCCCGACTCGCGCATCTCCTCATAGAACCGATTCTTCACGCGCCAACACCCTACATCATCATAGATGACACGCACCTTCACACCTGCCTTGGCTCTTGCTCGCAGGGCGTCGAGGATCTGTCTGCCGAGACTGTCGTCTTCGAAGATATACATGCAGATATGAATATGATGGGTGGCACGGTTGATATCGTCAATCAACTGGCGGAAGAAGGCTTCGCCCTCGGTGATGATGTCGATGCGGTTGTCTTTGAAGGGCAATGAGAACGACTGGTTGACAAACAGATCGACCAACTGTTTATGGCGGTCGGCAACACGCAGATTCTGCTGACCTACAAACTCCAGCATCGAACGTTTCGTCAACTGATTCATTGACCGTTGACTGATGACCCTTGCACGCCGATGGTTCACACCGAAGAATACATAAAACAGCAATCCCACTACTGGCAAGAAGATGATTACCATAATCCATGCCATGGTCTTCACCGGCTGACGGTTGTCAAGCAACACATGGAAGATAGCGATAAAGCCTGCTGCGATAACGGCTATCGTCAGCAGCAGCATCAATGTCAGATAGAAGATGGAGAATGTCATCATGCCCGTGTCTCTTTTAGTTGCGTCCCAACTGCCGCCCCAGTTCCTGGTAGATCTTGCTGGTGTCCATATACGCCTTCATCAGTTCGCGCAGCTTCTCCATATCGCCTGCCGAGGTCTTGAGTTGCTGGTTGATGGTTTTCAACCGCTCACCCACGATGATATAACGGTAGTCGAGCATCAGATGCTGCACCCGTTGGCGCAAGGTATGTCCGCTGTGTTTCATCTCAAAACCTCGACCCAACTGATAGTTGTCGATGGCAAGACGCGTTGCCAACTGGCTGATGTTCACATCGGGATGCTGGGTGAAATAGGCTTCGGCACGAAAACCGGCATTGGCTGAGTGCTCTACGGCTTCGTGCAGTATCGTATTATAGAGGGGTTCGGCAAACGAGAGTTCGTCGCAGCCAAACTCATAATCCACATATTGCGCCACATTCATGCTGACCGTCTGACCGTCTTCTGTCTCCAGGTCATCGAAGATAATCTCTTCACCGTGGCGCACCACCTGTTGTATCAACAGACGCTCCACCTCGGCTGTGGCGTTCACCTGAACGGCAAAGGCTACATCATTGGCTGAGGTGGTCTGCGCATCAGGCGCCTGAACATCCTGCGGGCGTTCCGTCGTGGGTTTCTCGCGCTCTTGCGCTATAAACTTATTGGTTTGCGTGATCAGCGTGCGCTCATCCACACCCAAGCGGCGCGAACAATCGGTCAGATACGTGGAACGCACAATGGAATCGGGTATCACACTCACCGAACGCACGATGGAGTTGATGGCTTCTGCACGGCGCAAGGGGTCGTTCACTCCTTTCAGCAGCAGGTCGGTCTTAAACTGAATGAAGTCGGTCTGGTGGTCGTCAATATACTTGCGAAACTCCTCGGCAGTATGTTTGCGCGAGAACGAATCGGGATCGTCGCCATCGGGCAACAGCAACACCTTCACATTCATGCCTTCCTGCAACAACATATCCGTACCGCGCATGGCTGCATGGATTCCGGCAGCATCACCGTCGTAGAGCAGTACGATATTCTGCGTGAAGCGGTGCAACATACGAATCTGATAGATGGAGAGTGCCGTACCGGAGTTGGCCACCACATTCTCCAATCCACATTGGTGCATGGCAATCACGTCGGTATAGCCTTCCACCATATAGACGCAGTCACATTTGACAATGGCTTTCTTGGCTTGATAGATGCCATAGAGCTCATGGTCTTTATGGTAGATTTCCGAATCGGGTGAGTTCACATATTTCTGTTGCACACCCTTGGTGGCTGCATCGAGCTTGCGACCGCCAAAAGCCACCACCTTACCACTCACATTAAACCAAGGGAAGATGGCGCGACCCGCAAAGCGGTCGTAGGTGCCATGTTCACCAGTGTAGCACAGGCCGGTCTTCACCAGATACTCATCCTTATAACCTTTGCGGCGTGCCTCCTCCAACAGCGCATCACGCTTGGTGAGAGCAAAGCCCAACTTAAACTTACTGATGATATCGTCGCGGATGCCACGGCTACGGAAATACTGTTTACCGATAGCCATGCCATCCACATCCTGTTGCAGGATGGTATGGAAATACTGACATGCCCATTCGTTGACGATAAACATCGACTCGCGGTCGCCCTGCTCTTTCTGTTCCTCGGCAGTCAGTTCGCGCTCCTCCACCTCGATATTATATTTCTTGGCAAGCCACCGCAACGCTTCAGGATAGGTGATCTGCTCATGCTTCATCAGGAAGTTGATCGCATTACCGCCCTCTCCGCAGGCAAAGCAATGGCAAATCTGTTTCGATGGCGACACCATAAACGACGGTGTCTTATCGTCGTGGAAGGGACACAATCCCTTATAGTTAACTCCCGCTTTGCGCAAGCTAACAAACTCGCTCACCACATCCACAATATTGGTGGCGTCCATGATTTTGTCTATCGTCGCTCTGTCTATCATAACCTTCAAAATGCGAAATTACGAATAAAACAGCGAAGTACAAAACAAAACCCCACATTTTTTAATGCCGCACACGGATTGCGAGGTATTCGAGCGCATTTTGGTCAAGGATTTTTATTTAAAGATTATTATTTCTGGCCAAAGGCCATATTTCATTAAAGATTTCCTTCAAAGATTTCTTGCGCTCGCGCAACCCCCAAAAACATCCGTATAAATTCCGTTTAAATTCCGATGATTGTTTAAAGATTTCCTCCAAAGATTTACCGTAGGTTAATTTTATCTTTTATAATAAGCAAAAAAAAATCAATAAAACATTGGCGGTTAGAAGAAAATACTATATCTTTGCAAGCAAATAAGAACCAAAAATATAACAAAAAGGTTTCAAAAACATGGCACAGGCATCAAACCAAAGTACTGTAAATAAGATAGAAA
The DNA here is from genome assembly GCF_002251345.1 of Prevotella sp. P4-119. Taxonomy (NCBI): domain Bacteria; kingdom Pseudomonadati; phylum Bacteroidota; class Bacteroidia; order Bacteroidales; family Prevotellaceae; genus Prevotella; species Prevotella sp. P4-119. The sequence continues at coordinate 5,419 of NZ_NPJB01000085.1, forward strand.
TGAGACTTAGAGGAAAGGGACGTGGTTCGATATGTGCATTTGTATCTTCAGGGCGATGCCCTGGGCTAAGGAAACCATTGGGCTTTCAGCCCGCTTTTGCTTGTCAGAGTTCTATTCATAGTTCCGTATAAATTCCGTTTAAATTCCGATGATTGATTTCTTGCGAAGCAACATCTTCAGAAAGATTTCCTCCAAAGATTTCTTGCCGTAGGCAACTAAAAAATAATCTTTTCTGTGATTTCCGTGATTTCTGTGTGACCTTTCAAGGGAGCGCACACGGAGGCACCCCCCAAAAAACTCATCTGTTTAAATTCCGTTTAAATTCCGATGATCCGATGTTCCGATGACCCGACAAAATCGTCGAATCACCACATTTTTTCGCTATTTCTTTGTTTTTCATATTTTTTTCCTTGGATATATTGACATTTTTTCATACTTTTGTTCCGTGATAAGACATGAAACAGTGTAACAAGCCAAATAATAAACCCTATTATTAATTTAATTTCAGTACAATTATGAAGAAGTTATTTTTAGCCGTAGTAGCAATGATGATATCAGCAGCTACCTTTGCACAAAATGAAGTAGGTCAGCTCACTATCCAGCCTAAGGTTGGTGTCAACATCGCCAACATCACAGATGTCAACGACGCCGATCCCCGTATTGGTTTGGCTGCCGGTGCAGAATTTGAGTATGGACTAACAGACAATATCGGTTTGAGCGCTGGTGTCCTTTATTCTATGCAGGGTGTTAAAACTATCATTGTTGATGATGATTGCACTTCGAAACTCGATTACCTGAACGTTCCTATCCTTGCCAATTTCTATGTAGCAAAAGGATTTGCTGTGAAACTCGGTGTACAGCCTGGTTTCAAGCTCTCTTCAAAGGCGGAATTTAAAGGATCTGGAGGATCAAAAGAGGTAGATGTTGATGGTTTCAAAAGCGTTGACCTTTCTATTCCTGTAGGCGTCTCTTATCAGTATCAGAATATCGTGTTTGACGCTCGCTACAACTGGGGTGTTACAAATATTGTTGAAGATAGCGATTCAAAGCATAGCGTATTCCAGATTACCGTTGGCTACAAGTTCTCTTTGTAATAGCAACATGATAGTCAATCATTATATCCACAAGGTAGGTTCTCCCAGAACCTACCTTTTTTAATATCCCACACCTATTTATATATACCAACTCGAAAAATCACAGACATTGCACAAAAATCGCCATTTGTGCACAAATCGTCGGTTTTTGTGCATTTTATTTGGCTACATACCAAAAAAAGATTACCTTTGCACCCGATTTCGAAATTTCAATAACTCAAAATTTATATGGCTTTAAAGATTGTCGTTCTGGCAAAACAAGTGCCAGACACCCGAAATGTGGGTAAGGACGCAATGACCGCTGAAGGTACCGTAAACCGCGCCGCCTTGCCTGCTATCTTCAATCCCGAAGATTTGAACGCCCTGGAACAAGCCCTTCGTCTGAAGGAACAAAACCCAGGCTCAACAGTTGGAATCCTCACCATGGGTCCTCCACGTGCAGGAGAAATTGTCCGTCAGGGACTTTACCGTGGCGCCGATACCGGTTGGGTTCTCACCGACCGCCTCTTCGCTGGTGCCGATACCCTTGCTACTTCTTACGCTTTGGCCACCGCCATCAAGAAGATTGGCGATGTGGATATCGTACTCGGTGGTCGTCAGGCTATCGATGGCGACACCGCACAGGTAGGCCCGCAGGTTGCCCAGAAACTGGGACTCAACCAAGTCACCTACGCTGAAGAGATTCTGAAAGTAGAAAATGGAAAGGCCACCATCCGCCGCATCATCGACGGAGGTGTGGAGACCGTAGAAGCTCCCCTGCCTGTTGTCATCACCGTCAACGGAAGTGCAGCACCCTGCCGTCCGCAGAATGCCAAACTGGTGATGAAGTACAAACGCGCCACCTGTCCTATGGAGCGCCCCAAGGAAGGCACTCCCTACGACTACCTCTATGAAGAGCGCCCCTACCTCAACCTCAACCAGTGGGGTGTGGCAGATGTTGACGGCGACGTAGAGCAGTGTGGTCTTTCAGGATCACCCACCAAGGTGAAGGCAGTGAAGAACATCGTGTTCCAAGCCAAAGAGTCAAAGACCCTGACCGCTTCAGATGCCGACATTGAAGGAATGATCAAGGAATTGTTGGACGAAAAGATTATTGGATAAGAGATATGAATAATGTATTTGTATATGTTGAGATAGAAGGTACGCAGGTACAGGAAGTATCTCAGGAACTGCTGACCAAAGGTCGCAAGCTCGCCAATGAACTCGGTGTAGAGCTCCACGCTGTGGTTGCCGGCACCGGTATCAAGGGTAAGGTAGAGGATCAGATTCTCCCCTATGGTGTTGACAAGCTGTTCGTGTTCGATGGCGAAGGACTCTTCCCCTACACCTCAGCTCCCCACACCGATATCATGGTCAACCTCTTCAAAGAGGAACAGCCGCAGATTTGCCTCATGGGTGCAACAGTCATCGGTCGCGACCTCGGTCCCCGCGTGTCATCATCACTCACCAGCGGACTGACTGCCGACTGCACCGAACTGGAAATCGGTTCGTTTGAAGACAAAAAGTCTGGCAAGACCTTCGACAACCTGCTCTATCAGATTCGTCCCGCTTTCGGTGGTAACATCGTAGCCACCATCGTCAACCCCGAACACCGTCCACAGATGGCAACCGTTCGTAGCGGTGTGATGCAGAAAGCCCTCTACGACGGACAGGCCAAGAACGAGGTCGTATATCCTGAAGTATCAAAATACGTAGCTCCAGAAGCCTTCGTCGTAAAGGTGCTCGACCACCACGTAGAGGCAGCCAAGCACAACCTCAAAGGCGCACCTATCGTAGTAGCCGGAGGATATGGCGTAGGATCTAAGGAAGGCTTCGACCAACTCTTCCAGTTGGCAAAAGTACTCCATGGCGAAGTAGGAGGATCACGTGCCGCTGTCGATGCCGGATGGATAGACCACGACCGTCAGATCGGTCAGACCGGTGTCACCGTACACCCCAAGGTATATATTGCCTGCGGTATCTCTGGTCAGATCCAGCACATCGCTGGTATGCAGGATTCAGGCATCATCATCAGCGTCAACAACGACCCCGACGCACCCATCAACAAGATTGCCGACTACGTCATCGTGGGCAATGTCGAGGAGGTAGTGCCGAAGCTCATTAAGTATTACAAGCAAAATTCGAAATAACACATGGCAAACTATTATAGTGATCACCCCGAAATCGCGTTCCACCTCAACCACCCGTTGATGGAGCGTATCGTAGAACTCAAGGAGAAAAACTACGAAGACAAAGCCAAGTTCGAGGACGCACCCGTCGATTATAACGATGCCATCGAGAACTACAAACAGATTCTCGACATCACCGGCGATGTGGCTGCCAATATCATTGAACCCAACTCAGAGAGCGTTGACCTCGAAGGTCCACACCTTGAGAATGGTCGTATGATCTATGCCTCAAAGACATTCGAGAACCTTGACGCCACCCGTAAGGCTGGACTCCACGGTGTCTCAATGCCCCGTCGCTACGGCGGTCTCAACCTCCCCAACACCGTATTCTCTATGCTCAGCGAGGTCATCTCAGCAGCCGATGCAGGCTTCCAGAACATCTGGAGCCTCCAGAGCTGTATCGACACCCTCTATGAGTTTGGTTCAGAGGAACAGCGTCAGAAGTACATCCCGCGCGTATGTGCCGGCGAAACCATGTCAATGGACCTCACCGAGCCCGATGCCGGTTCCGACCTGCAGCGCGTCATGCTCAAAGCCACCTACGACGAGAAAGAAGGTTGCTGGCGTCTGAATGGCGTGAAGCGCTTCATCACCAATGGTGACTCAGACATCCACCTCGTACTCGCCCGTTCAGAAGAAGGCACCAAAGACGGTCGTGGACTCTCTATGTTCATCTACGACAAGAACCAAGGCGGTGTTGACGTGCGCCACATCGAGCACAAGCTCGGTATCCACGGATCACCCACCTGTGAGCTGACCTATAAGAACGCTAAGGCAGAACTCTGCGGAAGCACCCGTCTCGGTCTGATCAAGTACGTCATGGCACTGATGAACGGCGCCCGCCTCGGCATCGCAGCCCAGTCTGTAGGTGTAGAACAGGAAGCCTACAACGAAGGACTCGCCTACGCCAAAGAGCGTGCACAGTTTGGTGAGAAGATCATCAACTTCCCTGCAGTCTATGACATGCTCTCACGCATGAAGGCCAAGCTCGACGCAGGCCGTTCACTGCTCTATCAAACCGCCCGCTACGTAGATATCTACAAAGCCCTTGAGGATATTGAGCGCGACCGCAAGCTCACCCCCGAAGAGAAGCAGGAGCTCAAGAAATACCAGCGTCTGGCAGACGCCTTCACTCCAATGGCAAAGGGTATGAACTCAGAATACGCCAACCAGAACGCCTACGATGCCATCAGCATCCACGGAGGTTCAGGCTTCATCATGGAGTACAAGAGCCAGCGTTTGTTCCGCGACGCCCGCATCTTCTCTATCTACGAGGGAACCACCCAGCTTCAGGTAGTAGCCGCCATCCGTTACATCACCAACGGCACCATGCTCAACAACATCAAGGACATGGCAGCCACAGAAGTTTCTGAGGCACTCCAGCCCCTGAAGGCACGTGTTGAGAAGCTCATCCCCGTTTATGAGGCAGCCCTCAACCGCGTCAAGGACCTCAACAATCAGGACGCCCACGATTTCCTTGCCCGTCGTCTTTACGACATGACCTGTGAGATTGTGATGTCGCTCCTCATCCTCGACGATGCCACCCGTGCTCCAGAGCTCTTCACCAAGTCAGCCAACGTATATGTTCGCATGACCGAGGAAGATGTTCTTGGCAAGGCAGCCTACATTCAGAATTTCCAGGTAGAGGATCTCGCCAGCTTCCGTGCTGCCGAAGAATCTGCCGCCGAGTAATCTACTCCCCCACTATACCAATCACCGCCAAAGTCAAGCACTACGGCGGTGATTTTTTTTCACCTATACCATAACAAGACTTCTCAGATTTCCGTCAATGATTCCACTGGAATGTTAAGTGTTTTGATGCAATCTGTACCAAAAAGAAAAACGAAATCTCATCAAATATCTCCCTCGTTGTTTTACAACAGGTTATGGAATTAGCGCATACCAGTCATTGGCTTTACTTACTCTTCCAAAAGGCATAATACCATCACACACAACTTTGCAAGTTCGAATATCCCCGGATTGCTATTACTTCACTCGTCAGTTCCACTTCGTGGCACATTTTCTCGCCATGGTATAACTCGAACCAGCTCGGTTCTACTCATCTGGCTTAACGAAAACGATCCATTTCATGGCACATTTTCTCGCCATGGCATAACTCAACGAGTTCGGGAAGAAAGGCTACCATCCCCCACAGGTTGGGCAGTTTCTCGTCGAGTTTTCGATAGTTTCTCGTCCGAGAGTCGTTCTTCTTTCGTCCGTCTCTCGTTCGTTTTTTGCTTGATCCTCGTTCGGTCCTCGTTCGGTCTTCGATAGACTAACGAATAAGCAACGAGAGACGAACGAGAGACGAACGAGGACCTAACGAGAAGTTAACGAGAACCGAACGATAAGCTAACGGGAAGAAATCAAGCCCTGGTCGGGTGTCAATCGAAAAACCATGATCCTTCTGTTGGAACCAGCTCGAGATGTTTGATGTAATAATTGTAAACATAAATGAGAATTTTTAATTTGTAAGACTTGTGGTTTATTGCAAAGGCTTCTTTCTGGTTATGAAAATCAGCCTTGAGTTCGCGTGCAAATATACAAAATCACACCCCCCATTGTCAACCCTTTGACTCAAAATTTAATTTTATTTAACTATAATATAATCTTTTTTAACACAAAAAAGCCTAATTTTATAACTATACAGAGCCTTTTGACAAGAGATAAACACCCAAGCATTACAGTTGACAGTTAGGAAAAAGCGCACACGGATGGCACAGAATTTTTTCATCCACGGAACACACAGACAACCCGGAGTTTTTAGGTTATAGGTTATAGTTTAATAGAGGTTAGAGATTCTAGTTGAGATTTTGTTTAAAGGTTTTGTTAGGGAGATAATCTTTTAACACACAATATTTCTTGCGAAGCAACAACTTAAACAAGATTTCCTCCAAAGATTTCTTGCCGTAGGCAACTAAGAAAAACATCCGTATAAATTCCGTTTAAATTCCGATGATCCGATGATCCGTGACGATACTCACTTACAGTTCTTACAGCTTACAGTATTACAGTTTTCGGAAAACAAAAGCCTTGGTGTCATTGACCAGTCCCTGTGGCATAAGACGGCGCACGTGAAGCAGTACTTACTGACCTCTAATCGGAAAGTCGTGAAACACACTTTCGCGTGTAAATCCATTGGGGCGCAGGTCTTCTCCGTCGTCAGGCTTCTGCTCGTTCTCATCGAGATAAAGGTGAATCACCTGTGTGTCACCTTTCTGCTCGACACGTACAGTCTTCAAGTCAAACCAGTCAAGCATGCGGGCTGGCAACAGGCATTCCGCTAAGAGTCTATACTGTTCCATTTTGTTCTAACGTTTACTCTATAAACGTACACCTGCTTGCTTTTATTGTGCTATGCTATCCACACGCTTTTGCAAGTGACCCCTTAAAAGAAGCTGTTTTTATCCGATTGCGTTTAACCCTGTTCAAGTATTTTCTTGTCTGTCAAGAAATCCAGGAGTCCGACAGTCAATACTCCGAGTTCGTCTTCCTTGCGGTGGATATCATCACCTACAATGACAATCTTACGGAAGTGGTCATTGATTGACAATAAAGGACGTCGCTCTTGCTGTTCCTTTTCTGGCGTAGGCATGTGAAAAGCCGACTGGATATACACTCTGTATGGAGGGCGGTTCACCACAAAGTCTACCTCCAACTGTTTTCTGACAAACTTACCGTTCTCATCCTTGCCACCAAGTTCAACCAATCCTACGTCCACATTATATCCTCGACTGCGAAGCTCATTATAGATAATGTTTTCCATAATGTGCGTTTCTTCCTGCTGTCTATAGTTGAGAATGGCTGCACGAATGCCGATGTCTGCGAAGTAGTATTTCGTCTCGGTACCAATATATTTTCTGCCTTTCACATCATAGCGCAAGGCTTCTTCTATCAAGAAAGAGTCTTTCAGATAGTCTATGTATTGTTTTATAGTGTCTCTTTTTATGGTTACCCCTTGTGAAGATTGAAAGGTATTGGCCATTCTCGTTGGATTGGTTGACGAACCAATGCCCGAGGCAAGCACACGCACCAATTCCTTCAATCCTTCTGGATTGCGTAGATGGTTGCGCTCAATTACGTCACGCAGATAGGTCGTTTCATACAGACCACGCAAATAGTCTGTTTTCTTTTCTTCCGTTTCAAGCAAAGCCACCTGTGGCAGTCCTCCAAAAGTATAGTAATCCAACCAAGCTTTGCGTATATTGCCACCAATACCACTAAAGTATTCGTCAAAGGTGAGAGGCCAGATGCGTATCTCGTCACCTCTGCCCCGGAACTCAGTCACAACATCACTTGACAGGAAACGAGAGTTTGACCCCGACACATACACATCTACATTCCTCATGTGTGTCAAACTAAGAATAACCTCCACAAATTCTTCTACAAGTTGCACCTCGTCCAAGACTATATAATAAGGTTTGCCATCATCCACTACCTTTGAGTCTATATAGTCGAGCAAGGCATCAGGCTTTCTCAACCGCCTGTTTCGGAAATCATCAAGTTGTATTTCAATAATGTGATTATCAGTCACCCCATGTTCCAACAGCCAGTTATGCCAGATGTCAAACAGCAGGAAAGACTTTCCACATCGTCTGACACCTGTTATAATCTTCACAAGTCCATTCCCACGTCCTGCGATAAGTTCATCCAAATATTTCTTACGTTCAAATATCATATTAGAGTACTATTTTTGATATTGGTATCATATTTTACACCACAAAGATAACGTTTTTATCTCGAAATACGGCATAAACAATGGAAAAACTGCGTCTACTAAGTAAAAAACAGCAAAACGTAGCTTCGTAAACTACACAAAAATGCTATATAGAGAATGCCACAGGGACATGTCATTGGCATCATGACTTACAGTTCTTACAGCTTACAGTATTACAGTTTTGAAAAGGAAAAACAATCTTGATATAATCGGCATCCCCCGTGACATCCTGTCATTGATATGATCAACCACAGTATAAACATTACACTTACAAAGTACAAATAATTCGATAATCAGTTACGCCCATATCATCTAAATCCAAAGATTTTTTTAAACCACAAAGAAAATTACTTAAAAAAATTCATTTATTTAAAAAATATTTGTACCTTTGGAGCGAGCTATCAGTTAAAGCATGAAAACATCGCATAAAGACTGAGCGCTCAAGTCTCAAGCCACGCCGTGCCTCATAAGGGGTTCTGCTCCTGTCGAGGAGTCAAAGGGTGGGTAGAGAGACACGACATATAGAAGGCGTTTACTTGACGCTTTGTTCTTGACTATCTGAAACTTCGCAACTTTCACTATCCTGTCACGAACTTAGCAACGGTAGATGTCTACGGGTGTGATTATATCACAACCAATGGAGTATTGTACCTATATATATTATAGGTTGCTTTACTCCATGTGGTGGAGTATCATATCGGCGTGGGCTCTAACGTTGTCTGTTCAACAGGATAAGGCAATGCGAAGGCCTCAAGTAGTAGGACAGACGACAGGCAGTTCCCACGCTTTTTTATGTTCGTATGAAACTTTGAAGTTTAATCGCACAGTATTGATGGGGACTAATCTGCGCACATAAAAAGCAAAAATGTTAAACAAATCTTTAGGTCTATCAAAAGTTGGTTCTTCATTAGCTATATTTTTTGCGTCAATAAGTTTAGTTGGCGCTTTGCCGAGTTGTGGCAGCAATAAAGTAGATATGGAACCCAATCCTCAAAACATTCAAGCATACTATGAGAAGGATTCACAGAGAATGCCAAGTGAAGGGAAATGGGCTGCATATTTTGATTTTTCTGGAGTCTATATAGCATACGAAGACCCTACTACAGCACAGACTTTCAATGGCATTACACAGAAAGTCACAGGCTCATTGAATAATTATGACCTTTATTCCTTGGCTAATGAAAAAATAGAGAAGTTGAATGGTGAAGATTTGCATTCAGCCGCTAATATCTTTGCTCAGCTTCACGATCCATCAACGCAAGGGCAGTTGTATGCTCCTATTGAAAAGACTCTCAAGAAAATCGTGGACGAGAATCGTAGTGCTTTGCTGGTGACAGATTATGAGGAATACACCCCTGGACATCAGATTTACCAACAGGCTTATGCTACTCCTTATTTTGAGGAGTGGCTAAAGCGAGGTAAAGACATAACATTCTTTGTTACTGACTATAAAGAAGGTGCACTTGACAAACATCTGTACTATACGGTCTTTGATGATGAAAGCCATCGTTTGCTAAGAGAGATAGAGGATGGTTTGCAAGGTAAGTCTCAAAACTATAAACGCTTTACGCTTTCTATGCATAATTATACTGTTATGCCAAAGAAAGGAGGAACGAGTGGAGCTTATGCAGGTCCATGTCTTGGAGGAACTTATCATGACCAGAATGGAGATGATGTGGTAACAGGTTCTATTGAAAATGGAAAGGATGATGGATTTAATTTCTTGATGGGAGCACGTGCAGAACTATATACGTTTGACGAGAATTGGTCCGCGATTGTAGAAAATGCTCGTGGTCAAGAGGAAGAAGAAATTCCATTGCAATATCGCTTCCGGCATTTGTTCCAAAATCTGTATGCAGACTTCTCAAATGTCGATTCTTATCAAATTAAAGAATTGGCTGTAAGAATGACAGATATAGGTAAGGATTTTGGGCTTTATATGAATTGGTATACAGCTATGCAATATAAGCCTAAGACAACAGTGGTAGAAGGAGAAAAGCAAATAGATATTCCATCCGAGAGTTCTGAGTTTTATGATGAGCAAGGACAACTACTGCCAGAGTTTGACTATGTAAAGTTGGGAGGCAGAAGTATTAGTGACATCCAAGGGGTGGTAGCTTTTGACCAAGACCTGTTTGCTCAAACTTTTGCTAAGACAAAGGGACATGAAGCAGAATTGGCTGTAGATTTAAATCCTCAGTTTGGAGGTGTAATAGCTGGCAATGAGGAAACTTCAGGGCTTTATCGTATAGATATTGTTGTCGCTAATGCCGAGCCTAATCTTGGCTCTCAAATAGACAGCTTGTTCTCTTGGTCTGGCAACAATTGCCTCAGTTCTGCTGTCAGAAATGTATTGCAGCATTGCAATCCTCAAGGCAGTTGCGTATATAGCTATTTCATTAGAATGAATCAATAACAATCGTTAAACCATAATAAAAAGAAAAAGTATGTCAGAGATTATTATTCCTGTTTATATTTGCGCCTTGGTGGCAGCAGTGTTGGCGTTGGTGTTGGCAATTATTTTGTCTAACAATGTTTCTTTTCAGCCAAATTTGAGTGATGTAGGTAAGCGTAAGGGTATTTTCTGGTTTTCTAGTATAGCTGCCCCTGTCATTTCTGCATTGCTTGCATTCTTGTTTGTATATATCGGATTGAAGACAGGCTCAAAGAAAAATACTTTTATGCTTCATATGTTCATTGGACTTTGTGTCTCATGGGTAGTATATGTTTTGCTCGGTCTTATTGTTTCTAAGGCAAACAAACAAGGTAAGTTGGGTTCTTGGTTCTAAATGAAATATTTATTATGAAAGATAGTTTGTTTGTTATAGCCATTGGTGGTACGGGAATGAGATGTTTGGAGGCATTTGTGCATCTTTGTGCAATAGGTATGTTTGACAATGAAGAGATAAACATACTTACTCTTGATACCGACCAAAGTAATGGTAATAAAGGGCGTGTAGAACGATTGATAGAGCTGTATAATAAGGTGAAGACTGACAATCCCGAGTCACCAGGAGGGAGTCCAAATTCCAATACTTTCTTCTCTTCTAAGTTGAGCCTTTATCGTTTCTATACAGATTATTCAAAGGCAAATCGTAGTACTTATTCTAAATTGAGTGCTACGCAAGGAATTGGGCAAGAAACAGAGGAGGATGACCATGATTTGGCAGACCTTTTCTTGGAACATGATACGGTGCAGAGTTTCAATCTAGAACATGGGTATCGCGCGCAAACACATTTGGGTTCGATGCTAATATATCATGGAATCGTTGAAGCGGCATGTCACTATGTGGAAAATAAAGCTAAGGCAACAGAGCCAGAACAACAGCTAGCTGATTTTCTGACAGAGTTACAGAAAAGTGGAACAGGTGCTCGTGTCTTTGTATTTGGTTCTGTATTTGGAGGAACTGGTGCTTCTTCTATACCTGTAGTTCCTGAGGCTTTGAAAGAGGCATGTAATATCATTTCTCAAAATACGATAGACTTTAACAAAGTAAAGTTTGGGGCTACATTACTTACTGAGTATTTTAGTTTCCAATCTCCTTCGGATGCACAACGAAAGGATGAAAAACTGATAGCTTCGTCTGATTATTTTGCTATCAACTCACAGGCTGCTTTGCAATTTTATCAGAATGATAAGACCGTGAAAGAACGTTACAAACGTCTCTATCATATCGGTTGGCCTGCTAAGGATCTAAATGTTTCTGACAGTAATAATGGAAATACAATAACCGGTGGTGCAGAGCAAAAAAATGTTTGCCACGTCGTGGAGTTAATGAGCGCTTGTGCAGCTTATGATTTCTTTACGCTTGATGAGCAAAACATACAAAATACTACAGCTCAATATCTTTATCGTTCTATAGAATTGGACGAGGCAAAGAATTTAACATTCAGAGGAACAGACTTCGTGAGTCAATCCAAGGCTTCAGAGTTTATGCAAAAGTTGGGGTCATTCTTGACTTTGGCGCATATCATACTCTCGAAGCATGGTGGTGCCTTGTTGCAGAATAATAATGTAACCAATGAAACTAGAGGTACACGTGGTTTTATCGCTCGACTTGCGGAGCAGCAAATACCTGACTATAATGATATGAAGAAAGAACAATCTAAGGAGATTGACGACTATATGAAGGAGTTTGCTTATAGTATTATGAATGGTTCTGTAGTGCGAGGATGGATTTATCAAGTTTACAATTCCGTTCGCTTGGCTGGAGTAAGTAGCTTCTTGTTCCCCTCAAAAGTATTCGAGGAGAATGTTATGGCACTTGCATCGATGGATCCATGTAAAGAAATTCAAGAGGAGAAGAAATCAGGATTGTTTAAAACGGACAAACGTACCGATTATGACAATTTTATTAAAAATCTTCCAAAATGTCCTCCAGTTGCAGATAAGCAGAACGTCAGCACGATGAAAGAACGTTTCTTGGCTCACATGTTTAATGCCATTAATCGTACCATTCCTTTTAGTGCCAAATTATAAATATTAAAAAACAAAATCTTATGCCAGATATTAAAGCATTAGTAATCAACGTCAAACCTCGTAGCCAACAGCAAGGTGCTGCTGGGCAATGGCAGGATTTGACATCAAGCATACAGGCTTTTACACGAGATATAGAAACACCATCTATTCAAGATGGTGTAGATGTTAGTGCCATAGTTTCGGGCGTACCAACAGTGTTTGCTCGTGCCGATCTTTTCAATCATGCACTCAATGAGATACAGACAATCCGTAAAGATGCTTCAGTAGGACTAAACCAATATTATTTAAATCTTGTAGATGAGTGGCGAGGTCTTATAGCTTGTATTGCTTTGAATAATACCGCAATAGAGATACGTCGTGTCACACTTGCCTATAGTGATGGAAAGGATATAAAGACTACGGAAAATATGTATGAGCCAAAAGGTGCTTTTGGTAATATGCTGATGAATGACCGCAGCCTTTGGACAGAGCAGGGTAAGGCTAAAAATGACCAAGTGCAGCCTTTTCTATACCTTATTAAATATAATAAGCAAGTAGTTGGCGCCACTTCGCCTCGCTCGTTGTTCTTTACTTCTGTGTCTTATGGTATAGATAAGAATGCAGCGTTTGTAGACCCTACGACTCGCCGTTTTACAGACCCACTGCATAGCACGATTTCTGATGAACAGTTGCTCAATTTGTTTGCTTACGTAGATAAGTTGTTGCCTCGTATCAAGCAGTTGGAAGACTACTACAAGCAGACTGGACTCACATATGAAGGTATCAAGGGTGAATTGGGCACATGGCGTAATGAAATCTTGAAACTTATACGCGACCGAAAGCTCGATGAGCATAATGCAAGTGCTCTTCCTGTACAAGGCTTTGGATTACCATTTAGTTTCCTTAATTATACAGAGGAACTTTATGGATATAATGGAGATATAACCACGGAACCTGATGCTGATGGAGTGTCAAAAGCTTTTAAACCAGAGGAACTTTTGTTGCCTAAGGATTCTAAGTTGCTTAGGGTTTGGCTACCACGTGAGTATGAAAAAGGTGAAAAAGATATAGCGACATTGCCTATATTTTTGTTGAGAGCACATAGGGCAGGCAGTACGGATTATGCCTTCTTTGCCATCCCTTTGAGTCAAAAGGGATTGGTAGTGTTTGGTCGTAATGTAAGCTCTTTGCTGGGGTATGTTCAGGCTGGCATTAGTATCAATTCGCATATGGATGCCGAGTTTGACGAGGAGAAATCTAATCTTTCAGTGCGGTTGACTATATCTGTTACAGATGAAAGTGGTGACCGTAAGGAGAAAACCATTCCTATAGAATATAAGATTAATGGTATTTTTAAGAGAAACAAAGATGTCGTGTTGTGGCCTAATTTCATTTCCGATAAGTGGAATCGTTATTTCTTATATTCAGAGATGCCACACAATGCTCGTCAAGAGGACTGCCAGTATAGTGCGGTTCCATTCGTAGGTGATGAAAAGCAAGATAATGAGATTATTACAGATTCTGATAGTAATATTCTGTATTTAGCGGATAAGGGAGTAGCTTTGGGAGATGCTAAACTTTTGGTAACAAGCGATAGCCGTACTGCAACTCGTAAATACAAATACGAGATATATGAGAGCAAACACCCTTTCAGAGGTGTGCGCTTTACTCATATTACAGGTTGTGATAGTGGCTTTGTCTTGATACATTATAGCAGTAATTTAAATGCGAATGACATCTTGCCAAAGGATATGCTTGATGTGAATCGTACATTGAGTGATGTTACTGTTGGTGTGGACTTTGGAAGTACTAATACTTCTGTGGCTTATCATGATGGGCAGATGCAATATGCAGAAGGCATACAGTTTACTGGTCAGCGAGTATCGCTCTTTACTGATTTGGGATCTAATGCCAATCAAGCTCCTGCAGAGCGAAATGTGCTCTTCTTCCAAAATGAAGATTTGTATTCGAATGCCATTAAGAGCATTCTTGCCATCCACGATGACCTACGTCTGCCAAAAAATGAGTTGGATGGTATCAATACCTTGCGCAGTGAAGCTGTACAAGGAGGATTCCCATGCTTCTGCCGTCACTTGCCTGTTGACAATGTTGCGGATGACACGATGACGCTTGGCTTCCGAGGTGGACAGAATATTGTGCAACTCATCCATAATATGAAGTGGAGTGATAGAGAGGAGGATAAGGCGCATAAGCAGGCTTTTTTAGCTTCTTTGTTGTTGCATATCTATGCAGAGTTGTTTGTCAAAGGATTTGTACCAAATGTTCTTAGATGGTCGTATCCTTCGGCAATGGGGTATAATTTGATGTTGCAATATAATCAGATTTGGCAGTCTTTAGAGCATGTTTCTCCTGTAGTTGATGCTATGGGGAATACAGTTTCTTTGTCTGTGTCTTCAGTGCCAGGTTTGAACATAGAGATGGGGGTAAGTGGATTTGGTGTGAGCGAAAAAGCATCAAGTTCGATTCCTGACGATGGATTTGGAAATGATAGTCCGTTTGGAGGTGGAGACCCTTTTGGTGGAGATCCATTTGGTTCAAAAGATGTTTTCAGCTCTTCGCAAGCAGAAATGAATTCTTTCTCAAATACTGCAAGTGCATTCGATGATAGTGATAATCCTTTTGGCTCATCTTCTGCTAAGCAAACAAAAATAGAACAGAAACCGCTTGTTCCTCATCGTGAGCCATTCAAGTTTGAATTCAAGGATATTGATACAAGTAAAGCTATGACGGAAGCTTGTGCTGTAGCAAATTACCTATCATACAATATAAACAGTACCAATGAGCTAACTTTCTGTTTTGATGTAGGTGGTAGTACGACGGATATATCTGTTATTTGTAAGGACAATGTGGCTAGTAAAATGTTGAAGCAGAATTCTATTCGTTTTGCAGCCCAGAGAATATCTGCGGCAACGAAATCTATGGAGTCGCAGTTTGAGAAGGCATTGACGAATGTTTGTCATCGTAACAACTTGAAATTGCTAGGGTTTAATGATGGTCAGAAACTCTATTCTGCAGCGACTGCTCCATACTATTTCGAGCAAGTAGTTGACCAATTGGATACAAAGCAACTAACAGAGTTTTATCAGATTCTATCAACAGAGTGCCGTCCTTTGTTCTGTGTGGATATGTATGTAACAGGTCTTATCACCTATTATGCAGGACAGTTGGCAATAAAGTTGATAAAGGAAGCACGTCAGTCGGACGAATTGTCAATGTTCAAAGAAAATTGGCGACCAAAGGTAAAGATTATCTTTGCAGGTAAAGGCTCTCGTATCTTCGAGTGGTTATATACCATCAATAAGAATGTAGCCCAGAAATACTATATGGAGATGTTCTGTATGGGTATGGGAGGTGTTGAAACCGTCACGGCAAATCTAGGTGGTTGGCCCAATATTGACATTCAAACGAAACAAGCAAATGAAGTCAAGTTTGAGGTATCTAAGGGATTGGCAAAGACCATCGCAAGTCCATTGCAAATTTCGGATAAGGTTATCGAGATTGTTGGAGAAAATGGCTTCACTCTCTATAATAGTAGCACAGGTAAGGAAGAAGAGTTGAATTTTGATGATAGTATGTCTTCTGATTTTATGGAGAGTATAGGTGTTTGTTTCAAATCACCCGAGACTTTGGATAAGAATAAGATGTGTTTCTACAGTTTCGCAGGAATCTTCTATAAGTATGTAAAAAGTCTTTTCGGAAAAGATATGGTGGATTTGTCTAAAATGATGAATGGTATCATGTCAATGGCAAACATCAATACTTATATTCAGAATCTTCCAGAGATGCAGAAGGCTCGTCGTCAAGATAAGTTCGATTATGTGGCTCCTATCATCATTCTTGAAGGTATGAAGTTCTACGATGAGTTCTTGATGGATATATTTAAGAGTTGATAACAGATAAAAACATAAGAAAGTGAATTATTGCATATTGGTAACTATATCGCGTAATAGTATTTCCTTCCGCTATAACCGAATAGATGGCGACAATCGCTTTGTCGATTTCATGCAGGATGGCGGAAGCGAGATGCCTTTTGCTATAGAATGCGTAGGCAATGAGTTTGTAATAGGTAAAAGTGCCTTGGAGTCCGCTTCCAAACAACTTGCACCAAATGCTTTTGCCAATATCTTTGATACATGCAAAGAAATGAGGACGTTCAGATTCGCAGGACGTGATGAACAACTCAATAAATTGCCGTTCTATGCAATCAAGGATTATATCGGTAAAATTTTGTCTGATTGTTTTTATGGTGAAGTAGGAAATATTGACAGCAATGTCTCGAAGTTACCGTTGGTGTTCTTGTTCGCTCCAGAATTAGATACAGACAAAAAACTTTTTATTACACGTCCTTTTGAAAAAGGTGGTTTTCAGAATATTTGTTCTATAAGCTACCATCAACTTTTGTTGCCTATTATCATGGGTTCTTTGCCTAAAAAGCAGAAATCAAAAGTTGCCATTATGGTATCGGTTGATAGGAATGACTTAATCTTACAAATCTATGATGCTGTGACGGATAAGTTACTTGCTGATTTGGTAAGAATAAAAGGGCAAGGAAGTGACCCAAGGTTGAAACAAGCAATGGATTTGATTTGGGCAGGACTTAATAATTACAATTATCAGCCTCGTGAACCAGAAGAGAATGTATTGAGAGATGCGGCATTGAAATTTCTGAATAGCAATTCTAGAACGGTAAATGATGTCTTGTGTATGAGTGATGGATCAATGCAAGATTATTGTCTTTCTCGTGATGAATTGGATATGTCAGCAATAGGAGAGGCTTGTCGGTTGGTTTCGCATCATTTGAACGAGGCGTTAATAAACAAGGGGTTAAGTATTCAACAATGTCAGATAATACTTGTTGGAAATGCTGCTACTGATTATTTTGAAAATATCTTTAGTCAGATGGCATTGGCTTATCCTGTGAAGAAGGTCTTGGAGAAAGAGAAAAATTTGATGCTTGACCGATTGCTTAGCTTGGTAAAGAAAGCTAATTATGAAGTAAGCAATTTGTTTTCTGAAGGGATTGTAGATCCTTCTTGTTCGTCAGAAAATAATGCTATTCATACACCGTCTCCTACGGATACACGAAAGGTTCGTATCATGATGGCTGATATAAAAGCAAAACTTCGAGGAAGTGACGTAAAGGGTGCTTATGCTATTTATGATGAATTAAAACTCTGGCTTGAGCAAAATAGTTTTCATGAATGGGATGTCGAATTGGAAAATGTGATAAAAGGTGTGGATAGAGTCGTGAAGGAACCTTCTCCTTCGGAAGATAAACGACATCCAGTTCCTAAGCAAACTTCAGAAAATCCAAAGAAATCTCCTGTTGTTGACTTAAAGAAATTGCAAAGAGAATTTCACAGAGAAACGGCTGATATAAAGGCATTGGTACGAACAGGTAGAAAAGATGATGCAGTTATCGCTTTGGAGAAGTTGGAAGTGCGTTTGCATCATGACAAGGTTCATGCGTTTGACTCAGATTTAGCAGACATACGTAAGGAATATGGCTTAATTGATGCTGTTAAGATTATTTTGGATAAACCTGTGGTTTCTGCTAAAAAGACAAAGAGTGAAGCAGAAAAAATGCTTCAAAAAGGGCTGTTTGCTGAAGCAAAACGAAAATTTGCATCGGAAGAAGGTAATTCGGAAATGGCGCAAGTTTGTTCTAAACTGATTAGAGCCAAACGTAATATTGCTTCGTATGCAAGCGGTATTGATTCTGTTCGCCGAAGTCATAATGTGACAAGCAAACAGAATGCCATCAAAGAGTTGGAAAATAGTTTAGCTTTGTATCGTCAGTATGGCTTGGAAACCATAGATATAGAGCAACTTATCGAACAATATAAAACAATATAATTAACAATTAAAACCGAAAGATTATGGCAAGATTTCAAATTGAAAAAGGTGAGCGTTTTGCGCTTGACAAGAGTGAAGGATTAGAGAAAGTGCAGATAGACCTTAATTGGAAGTCTGGTGCAGACTTGGATGCATCTGCTTTTCTTGTTGGTGCTGATGGCATGATAATGGATGATGCAGACTTCGTGTTCTACAATTCTAATCGTCGAGCAAATCCAGAGACTGGTGAAGTTGAGTCTTTTAACAAGGCTGTTCATGGCAATAAGGCTCATTGGAGAGCTGCAACTGTTCCTGTATCTGCAGATGGATCTGTTCTTGGCTCTGCTGATGACCTTGGTGATAACGAAGAGGGAGATGAGTCAGGAGAAACTATGCACGTAGATCTTTCGAAGGTGAGTCCTAAAGTTCAGGAAATCATCTTCTGTGTAACCATTTATCATGGTGATAAGAATGGTGTGACTTTTGGTGCAGTACGTGAGCCATCTATCACAATCTCTAATGAAGAGACAGGCGAGGAGCTTTGTAAGTACAATCTCAAGGAAAAGTTCTCTACAGAAACTGCTGTTGAGGCTGCAAAACTCATTTGCAATGATGAAGGCGAATGGGAATTTGAAGCTGTAGGCGAAGGTCATGATGGCGGTATGCAGACTTTGATAGACATTTACGCATAGTATAAATCCTAAAAATAAAAATTATGGGAAGATTCAATTTATCCAAGGGCGAACGCTTTAAAATAGCGAAGTCTGATGGATTAAGTAAGATAAAGGTTGTTTTGGATTGGGATTCTGATGCAGACCTTGATGCTTCTACTTTCCTTTGCGGGGATGAAGGTGTCATTTTGGATGATGCAGGTTTTGTATTCTACAATTCAGAGAATCGAGAGAAACCATTTGACCGTGCTGTGTATGGCAATAAGCGTAGATGGATGGAAGAAACACGTCCAATGTCAAGTGATGGAGCAGTCTTAGGTTCTCTTGATGACCGTGATGGAGATTCTGGAGAGCAGATTGACGTTGATTTGGACAAAGTTGACCCAAATGTTTGTGAGATAGTCTTTGTTGTTTCTATACATGATGAAGGCAAAACTTTCGGAGATGTAAAAGGAGCGTTTATCAGTGTCATCAATGCTGAAAATGATGAAGAACTGTGTCGATATGAACTTGCTGAGGATTTCACGAAAGAGACCGCTTTGTCGGTCGCTAAACTTGTTGTAAACGAAGATGGTGATTGGGAGTTTGAGGCAGTTGGTGTTGGACATGTCGGCGGCTTGGAAACACTTATTGACATCTACGCAAGTTAAAAAATAAAACATTACTATTATGGTTGATAATAAAAAACAAAGGAAATCGACTCGTAGCTTTAACATGGAAAAGCATGTTGAGCGACATTTCGAGATAGAAAAAGAAGAAGTTCCTGTAGCCGATACTCCTGTAGAAAAGCCTGAAAGTTTGATAGATGGTTCTACAGAAGAAAACACATGTACATCGAATAATCGAGGTAAATTGATAACTGTTATTGTTGTTGTATTGGCTATTTTGGCATTTGTAGCTTATCGTAGCTATAGTTCAGGTCAAGAAAAAGAGTCTGAGCCAACTAAAACGATTGTTTCAGATTCAACAGAAAAAGAAAAAACAGATACAACTTCAAATGTAAAAAAGAAGACAACAGCCCCAGAGACTGAACAAGAACAAAACAATGTTGGTGAGAATACAGATGCTGCTTCTGCTACACCAACAAATTCTGATGAACCTACAAAGCAAGCCTCTGCTCCTATATCGACTTCTAATAGCTCTGTAGAAGAAAAAGCACTGCAGGTTTGGGATGGTGTATATGGTAATGGAACAGAACGTAAATCAAAACTTGGTTCTGATTATAAGGCTGTTCAGAAACGCGTGAATGAAATGTATCGTAATGGATACAGACATTAAATAACAAAGATTTGGACAGATGGATTATAGCATGCCTTCTGTCCAAATTGCATTTCAATATAGTAGATAGTTTTTTATATATGGAACAAAAACATCACTACACAGGCTTGACCGATGCCCAGGTGCTCGAAAGTCGCAGAAAGAATGGTGCCAACGTGTTGACACCACCAGAGAAAGAAGCTCTATGGAAGCAATTCTTGGAGAAGTTCGGCGATCCACTCATCATCATCCTGATGATTGCAGGTGCGTTGTCAATAGGTATATCATGCTACGAGTTCTTTGGACTCGGGCAAGGTGCTGCCGTTTTCTTTGAACCGGTAGGAATATTCGTTGCTATTCTGCTTGCAACGGGTCTTGCCTTCTATTTTGAGTTGCAGGCTGACAAGGAGTTCACCATTCTTAATCAGGTGAACGATGACGAGCCTGTTGAGGTGATTCGCAATGGCAACACTACGCAAATTCCTCGTAAGGATATTGTTGTCGGTGACATTGTGATTCTCAATACCGGCGAGGAAGTTCCTGCAGACAGCGAATTGCTCGAGGCTACATCGTTACACATGGACGAATCAACATTGACTGGTGAGCCAATGTGTGGTAAGAGCGTCAATGAGAAAGATTTCGATAAGGCTGCAACCTATCCTACAAACCATGTAATGAAGGGCACTAAGGTTATGGAGGGTCATGGCATCTGTCGTGTACTTGCTGTTGGTGACAAGACGGAACAAGGTAAGGTTTTTGAGGCTGTACAGATTGACGACAGTGTGAAGACTCCGCTCAATGAACAGCTCGACGGATTGAGTGACTGGATTACCAAGGTAAGCTATGGCTTTGCCGCTTTGATTGTTGTTGGCCGTATTATAATGTATTTCGTTACCAATGGTACGGACTGTTTCGGCTCAATGGAGCAGGTTGCTCCGTTCATAGCATACGTTCTTCAAACATTAATGATTGCCGTAACACTTGTGGTTGTGGCAGTGCCAGAGGGCTTGCCAATGGCTGTCACTTTAAGCTTGGCTTATAGTATGCGTCGTATGCTCAAGACCAACAACCTAGTAAGAAAGATGCATGCTTGTGAGACAATGGGAGCAACAACAGTCATCTGCACGGACAAGACTGGAACGCTGACACAGAACCTGATGAGCGTGAACATGATGAAAGTGTATGGCGATACTCCTAAGGAGGTTTTGGATGAGGGCATTGCCGTAAACTCTACTGCGTCCATTGATTTCTCTGACAAAAACAAACCGCAGATTCTTGGCAACCCAACAGAAGGAGCATTGCTTCTTTGGTTGAACAAGAATGGTGTAGATTATCGCTCTATACGTGAGAGTGTAAAGACTGTTGCGGAGGTGCCATTCTCTACAGAACGCAAATATATGGCAACCATAGTAGAGTCTGTTGCGTTGAAGGGCAAGAAGGTACTTTATGTGAAAGGTGCTCCCGAGATTGTGTTCGGTCTTTGCAAAGAAACACCTGTACGCAAAGAGGATGTTGAAAAACAACTGACTGAATATCAGAATCGCGCCATGCGTACGTTGGGCTTTGCCTACCAGGTGTTGAACGATGGTGATAAAGCGATTGAAGACAACAAGATAGTTGCAGACAAACTCTGCTTCATCGGAGTTGCAGCTATTGCAGACCCTGTAAGACTGGATGTGCCTTTTGCTGTTAAGGAATGTGTCGATGCCGGTATCAGTGTGAAGATTGTAACTGGTGACACTCCTAGAACAGCAAAGGAAATTGCACGTCAGATCGGCCTTTGGAATGATTCTGAGGATACAGAGCGTAACATCATTACAGGTCCAGAATTTGCAGCATTGTCGGATACGGAATTACAGGAGCGCATTCTTGACCTGAAGATTATCTCTCGTGCCCGTCCTATGGACAAGAAACGTCTGGTGGAGACTTTACAGAAGAAGAACCAGGTGGTGGCAGTTACAGGTGACGGAACAAATGATGCCCCAGCTCTACGTGCAGCCCACGTCGGTCTGTCGATGGGTGACGGCACGAGCGTGGCAAAGGAGGCATCCGATATTACAATCATCGACAACTCGTTTAGCAGTATCGGAAAGGCTGTTATGTGGGGACGCTCGCTGTATCAGAATATCCAGCGCTTCCTCCTGTTCCAGTTGACTGTGAACGTTACGGCTTGTTTCCTCGTTCTCTGTGGTGCTTTCATGGGCACAGAGTCTCCTCTTACCGTTACTCAGATGTTGTGGATAAACCTCATCATGGATACCTTCGCAGCTATGGCTCTTGCCTCACTACCTCCATCAGAGAGCGTCATGAAGGACAAACCTCGTGACCGTAATGCATTTATCCTCAATAAGCCGATGCTTCGAGAGATTATCGGTGTCGGTGGTTTCTTCTTTCTGATGCTGCTCGGAATGCTTTATATCTTCCAGCATGCAGAAGTGAATCAGCTTACCGATCTCCTTCACCTACAGCTGGGAGAGAAGGGACACGTTTCTACATACGAACTGACATTGCTCTTCACAACCTTCGTCATGACCCACTTTTTCTATCTCTTCAATGCACGTGCATTTGAGACAGGTCGTAGTGCATTGCATTTCAAAGGCTGCAATGGATTGCTTACAATTGTTGTAATAATCCTCATTGGACAAATTGCTATGGTTGAATTACCTGGTTTGCAACAGTTCTTCAATGTTGAAAGTCTTAAACTAATAGACTGGATTATTATTATCATTGGCTCTTCATTCGTACTTTGGGTACGCGAAATCTGGCATTTGATGACTAAAAAATAAAGAACTGACTATTACATGAATTCAAAACATCTAAGATTTTTTAAAGTTTTCAAAATAAATGTGTTAGCGATCTTGTTAAGCACTTCACTTGCAGGATGCCATAGGAATGTCCAAGATACTCCAGAGTCCGTTGTTGACACCTTTGCTCAAAGTATGGCATCGATGGATATAGAAAGTGCTATTTCGTGTTTTGAATATAGCGATGAAATCTTATCATTGATGGACGGAACGTCTGATTCGGATTTTTCTGCAGCAGCGTTACAAGAGTATATTTCTGCAGCAAAGGAAAGTGAACTTCTTCCAGATATTTCCTATGAAATAATAGATTCAAACATTCAAGAAGACAAAGGTCGTGTTCGTGTCAAATTTACTTATAGGTTTGACGATGGTGAAACTGTCCATGAAAAAAGCGATGAGGAAATCTTTCCTGTTTATCTTCATGATGGTCAATGGTGGATAGGCGAAGGCTATACAAAAAGTCAGAGAGAAATGACACGCAGAGGAATGAAATTTCTAGAGAAAATAGCTTCTCAAAGAGGTGTCTATTAATCTACTACAAATTAAATGCCACAGGAATAGGTCAATGACATCAAGGTATTAGATGTTGGTCAGTTCGTTTATATTGAATGAAACAAGGCTGTTTTTATAATTTGCCATATTCGTTCTTCAC
Source organism: Prevotella sp. P4-119 (assembly GCF_002251345.1). Lineage (NCBI taxonomy): Bacteria > Pseudomonadati > Bacteroidota > Bacteroidia > Bacteroidales > Prevotellaceae > Prevotella > Prevotella sp. P4-119. The sequence goes on from NZ_NPJB01000085.1 coordinate 29,097, forward strand.
TCGTACTTTGGGGATATAAACTTGGCATTTGATGACAAAAGAATAAAAACAAATAGATATGGGAGTTGGGGATGGGTAACATACGCGACTCCCATTTTCCAAAAATAATATGGAAAAGACTGACAACTATAACTTATCTCGCTTCATAGAAGCACAGGACTGCTATGGAGCGTATGACATGGCATTGAAGGAGCTCAAAGCTGGAAGGAAGCGATCACATTGGGTCTGGTTTGTGTTTCCACAACTTAAAGGACTTGGACATAGCTATAACTCCAGATTTTATGGTATTGGATCTAAAGATGAAGCAAGAGCTTTTCTTGAAAACGACATACTAAGGAAAAGACTTGTAGCCGTGTGTTGTGAGCTCAAAAAACAAGTAAAGGAGAATGGATTTACTGTGCATCAAATACTTGGAGGTATTGACGCTATGAAAGTAAAATCATGTCTAACACTGTTTAATGAGGTCTTACCCAATGACATTTTCGATGATTGCCTTAAAGTGTGTTATAATGGTGAAAAGGATAAGAGAACGTTATCGTTAAGCCAGGACTAGAATAAAATCGCTTTAATGCCAAAGGCCACGGGAACTGACCAATGGCATCAAGGACGGGTATGATGTGGGGGCAAGTGAGGTGTTGCGGTGCTCTGTCTTGACGGAATCGGGTGTGAATCAGAAAGATTTGAGCTAAAGGGAGAGAGTTTAAGAAAAAAGTATTAACTTTGCCTACGATACTGAAGATTAACAACGGACTGAACGGGTATGCTCCGAAATTGGTGAACGGGTATCGGCCGGAAAATGTCACAGGGACGGGTCATTGACATCATGACTTTCAATTCTTACAGCTTACAGAATTACAGTTTTTGGAAAGGTACACGGATCATCGGATCATCGGATTGTTTTCGTTAAGCCATGAGCAGAATCTAACTTTCCGATTAAGTGAGCGAAAAATCAAGCTCGCTTGAAGTTTTCCGATCGTGAGGAAAGTCAACGAAGTTAAGCTCGCTTTAATTATGCCGTGGCGAGAAGACAAAGGCGTATGCCAATTTAGACGGATTTAGACGGAAATAAAATTTTAAAATAAAAATTTTCAACTTTTCGATAAAAAGTCAAGTATCGTTTTTGTGATAGCTAGAAACTTTGTATGACACCCATTCTTCCTATTTAAAAGATACCTCTATAAGTGATGCATCATCCTCTGGATCATTCAGTTTTCTTGAAATTTCATCTGCAGATAACACCCCCAGATTCTTCTCAGCAACTTTGTACAATCCATCCGTACAGACGAACACAGTATCATCTCCTGACAACTTATGGCATAAGAAAGGAACATCATCTCGCAGACCAGACCCTTTAATGCATCTGGTCAAGGCTGTTCTACCATACCCAATATTTGCCAAATGGTCTGTTGTTAACAACTCCGTCTTTTCTTCGTGTTGGGCATAGATTCTGACATTTCCCTGCCATGTGAAATAAAGTTCATAATCTATTATGATTGCCACGGCTACTGCAGCACCCATGTTACTTTTCTTCTCAATGCTTACCCGTCTCACTTCCTGATCTGCACGCTCCAGAGCCTTGTGCAAGACTTCTTTCTCGGCATATCCCTCATAATTCTTCATCAGATAATCAGCCACGGTATTAGTCACGACATCAGCTGCTAAATCACCAAGACTCAATCCGCCCATACCATCAGCAAGCACTATGGCAATGCCGTATATCCCCATATTTTGTATGGCCATCCTATCCTCATTCGGATAACGTTTGCTGCTAATCGAAAATGATTTTACTTTCATTGTTTCTTCCTTTCTTCTAACTCTTTGCTAAAGATTTTTACGAAAACACTCCAGATTTGGCGACAAGGCTCATAATTGCTACTAAAGTCGCCCATTTCACTGTTCCCATAATACTTCATAAAGTGATAAATAAGGTTGCTCTTTTCCTTCTTCTTCAGTTCTGCTGATGCAAGGTCTGCATAGAACTGAAGATGTTCTGTTGTCAGCAGTTTGCTGATGTCGTAGGCCAGCCATTGCGCACCCCAGATGATTGCATCCAGACTCTCATTGTCGAAAGTCACTACGTCGGGCGGCACATTGTCTTTTTGATATAGCAACTGGATGTCAAGGTAGTTTTTCAAGATGAACAACATGTCTTCTGCATCCTTGTCGGTCGATGCGTTTCTGTCGTTCCATGTGTCCAACTTAATCAGGAACTGACCGCATAGCGGAGCCATCTTTACTTCTACTTCGCCATTCACAATCACGGTGACCGCTTCGTTCATCACGTCTTGAAAGCACTTTACCGACATGACAGGATTCCCTTCTGGTGGCCAACCAATCTTTTCGTCCACAGCGACTCCGCCAAATGGAACAATGTCCACCTCAAAATCTAAATCCCCGTTCACGCCTTTGTAGAAGAACTTCTGCGTTTCTCCATGACGCTTGAAATGGTTATTCTCCAGCGTTTTGCAGATGTCATCAAAGGTTTGCCAGTCTTCTATGGCAATGGCTACATCCAAATCTTCCGTGCGGCGCTTTGGTTCATCGCCTTTCATTAGCTTCATGGCTACATCTCTTGCCCTGGCACCTACCACATACAGTGGCAACCCATGCTCTGCCATACATTTATTCAAGGCAACGAGTGTACTATATAGCCAGTCATTGCCAAGTTCCTCTTTCGTGATTTTATATTCCATTCTCAATCAGTCTTTGAGCCGCCTCAATGCAACGGCTGTTGCCACTTCCCATCAAGTCAGCGTATATTAGAATTTTGGGAGCCGTTTTCTCGTAAGTATTGTCTTTCCAGAACTTCTGATAGAGTTTTATCCTGCCTTTCTCCTGGAATTTCACCTTCTTGGTCATCATCAGCTTGACACTCGGCGTTTCCGTGTAAATATCAAATAGTTCTGGCATCAGGTAGCGGTCAATCAAAAAGGCTCCACCTTCACCTCCCCAGCACATTCCATCTGGTAGTATTATTTTGTTCCAATCTCGTCGGCAGTCGGCATCCACAAACTCCATTTCCTTTAGCAGTAACTTCGGCTTCAGACTCTGATTGTAGTGAGTCTGCCAAACATCTAGCAACTCTTTCCTGTTTTTCAAAAAGCGTCCATTTTCTGTGGTAAGCACAAACTTCCCCCTGCCAAGTTCCTCTATTACGTTCTTGATTGTGCCAAGTGACACACCGGTTTCTTCATGAATAGTCCGATAAGGCTTATTGATATTTATTTCGTCAAGCAACAAATAAAAAATAACCTTCAGACCTGCTTCATTGAACGCTTTTCCTTTTGCCTCTTTTGGCAGCATTGCCTTTTGTCCGCTTATACGTATAAACATCGGAGCGGCAACAATGTTGCAGTTTCCGCTGCTCTCCACCACACTAACTCCTTCTTCAGGCAGACCGTCAAAAGATTCTGGTGAAAAATGGTTTGCTGCCAGCATCAGCGGCTTGTCTGTCTGCTCCTTAAGACTTCTCATGTGCTGCACAATAAGGTTGTAATTTGCCTTGTTCACTTGTGGCCTCACATCACAAGCAAATGTAACCCCGTTGATAGTGAGGTTATAGCCATAACTTTTGCTTTGTTCAGCTGCCTTGAATACAATATCTTCCAAGTTCGTTAATCGTCTCAGATTATAGACGACATCATTGATGATTTCTTCTTCTCTGACCATACTTGTTCACTGTTTTGTTTTTGTTCATGCATTTTGAACACTACAAATTTAATGAACATTTTGCAAACAACCAAACTTTTTGTTCAAAAAATGGTGTTTGTTCACGAATCTTGAATAAATATAATGCTTTGAACAAAAAATATGCATTTTCTAAAATTTTGCAGTCTTTTAAAATGGATAATCTCTTGATGATAGTGGGCGAAAGCTGATGTCATTGCATCGGTTTTCGCCCACTTTCTGTTTTGTGATCTTCTGTCGGGAGCACCAATAAGCCTTGCCGCAAGTTCTATTTTTACCTTTTCCCCTATCATTATTCCCCTTGTAGCCCCTTTTTTCCCCAATTATTTCAGATGTCACAGGGATGTCACAGGGACGGGTCATTGACATCATGATTATTGCGTTCTTACAGCTTACAGTATTACAGTTTTTGGAAAACAAAAGCCTTGGTGTCATTGACCAGTCCCTGTGGCATATAGAATAGTTTTTATGTTCACTTTGAGTCACAAATTGCAGATTTGGACTCAAAAAGCATCTAATTAGAGTTATAATCTGCCTTTTTGAAAGAAAAACACACCTTATAACTTACTTTTTTAGTAAAACTGGAAAGTATTTGGATTTTTTTTTGTAATTTTACCCCCGATTTCTCGCAAGAGTTGTCAAACATAAGTATTGGCTCTTACGCCACCGAATTACCACCTCGAAAGTAAATGAGCCAAGAAAAACCAAGCAACGGGCGTCGCGCCATAGTGCGCAGACGTTTCTACGGCTTGGTTAGGTTGTGGTAAACCTTGGTGGCGCGTGGATTCTGTCTGCGCTTTTTTATTAACGAGACTAAAAGGCTAAAAAGTGAATACGATTCGATTATATACAGAAGACCTAAACATCGCTAAGGCTCTCATAAGACATGATGAGAGCGTTACAAAGCATTTCTTTTATAGACAATGCTATCCCCTCTTTAAGTCTATTTTTGACAACTATTATACTGACTGCACCTGCTGCAAGGAGTTCATCGATGAAATATATATTCTCGTGTTAGCACCAAGTAGGGCAACTGGAAAATGTCAGATGGAAAATTTCCGGGGAGAAAGTACGCTGACAAGTTGGCTAAAGTCTGTTTGTCTTTTCTACTGTTATAAGAGATTTGAGAAGAGAGAGAACTTTGAAAAAATCTCAGTCCTTCAGCACTCCTCTGAAAATAAATCTATCGATAGTGATAGTTTATTGGAAAAATACGGCTCTTCTGAAATAGAGTTTGATAACATGAATCGTATGGACATAGAAACATTAATAGGCATGATGTCTAATGAGAGATACCGCAGAATTATTCAACTCCGATATGTAGAACATCTATCCAACGAAGAAACTGCGGAGGCCCTTGGTATGACTATGGCGAATTATTATAACAAGCACAAACTGGCAAAGGCACAGTTTTTGAGCGTGAGCAGAAAGGAGGCTTCTCATGGCTAAGACGATGCATAATTCTATAAGTATAGAAAAATTTGCAGCTTATCTTGATGGGAATCTATCAATAGAAGAAACCCAAGATGTTGCCGGACTAATTATGAATGATTCCGCTTTGTCTGAATTATTAGCAGTAAATACAGCTGTAGATAGTCAGGTGCAACAAATGGAAGAAAGTGGCTTTGTTCTGCCAGATGATTTGGCAAACATGGAATTTGACTACCCACATATTGATGAAACGACAGAAATTCCCAATTTAGATGGTATAGAAACCCTGCTGATGCATGAAGATTATTCAGTAGAATCCAATAATTTGTTTGGATTAAACAATGAAGAAACTTCATTTTATTCTGAATCAGAGAGTATGGGTGATAATGTGGGGTATGATAATTATCCTTCTTCTGATAATGATTCTATTGTGGACTCTGGTATGCAGCTGGATTTTTTGAATAATGATTAAATAAGATGCAATTATGCTGGAAAATCAAATTGGTGTCATCAAATCGTCTATTGATTCTGTTTCTGCCTATATGACACAGGCAAAGAAAGGAAAGAGCATTGCAGAGATTTCTAAGAAGTTAAATGACTTGAAAAATACTGCAACGACAGTTTTGGTCTGTGGTGAGTTTAAACGAGGGAAATCTACATTTATAAATGCTCTTATAGGGCGTAATATTTGTCCCACCGATACTGACATTTGTACTTCTGTCGTATCCGTTATTAAGTATGGGGAAAAAGAAAAAGCTATACGTGTTTATGGTGATTTCTCAAACTTAAAACAGGAAGTAGTTCCTTTCGATGACATAGAACGATACACAGTAGGGTCTGCAGAAGAAATTGGTAATACCATTTGTATGGAATTGGAGTTGCCGCTTAATGAACTGAAAAAGGGACTTATTATTATTGACACTCCGGGTGTGGGTGGTTTGGATCCTCGTCATGCAATGTTAACTAACTTTTTTCTTCCACAAGCCGATGTTACGTTGTTCATGACAGATGTAAATGAGCCATTAACAACAACGGAACTTAAGTTTTACAAGGACAAAGTTTTGCAATATGCAAAACATAGTGCAATTATCGTTAACAAAGCAGATCTAAAGGACAATGATTCTGTTGAAGAAATTCGAAAAGATACAATTAGTAAAGTCTCGACCTATACTCAAGTTGATGCCGATTCCTTGGATGTGATTTCTGTTTCAGCAGCGGATTGTATCCGTGAAGAAGATGGGTTGGGGAATTTTCCCAAAGTGCGTGACTTAATTTCCAATTTGGTCTCTGATTATAAAGCTGAGCTTCTTGGAGGTATCAGAGATGATTTGTCAGAACAACTGGATTTGGTAATTACTCCTTTGCAAGTCCAAATAACCCAAATTGAAAGTCCTGATGTGGATCAAATAAAAGATTTGTCTCAAAAAAAGTCAGCCATAGAGGCAAAAATTGTGGATCTTAATAATCCCACTTCATCATTTAGGGTTTCCGTTTCAAAGAAAATTGCCTCAGAACATGAGCAAATAATTAATTGGCTAAATGAAGCAAGTATTGATCTCTCCTCAACAGGACTTAATGCCTTATTGAAAAACGAAAGGTCCAAGGCTGAAAATGGGGGAGAATGGCTTGGTCAGCAAATCAATGATGCAATGGAAGCTATGGGGTCCGAAATAACATTAAAACTCAATAAGGCTTTTGAAAACATCGCAAAGATGCCAGAATTTGACGGCTTATTGAATTATAGGGCAAAGCAATTTACAGGAAGGGTTGTAACAAAGAATATCACAAATTCCACACCCGTATATAAAAGAATTTTGTCTAGTACACCCGGTTGGGGTGTTGCTATGATAAGTGGTATACTTCTTGAATCAATACCTATAGTCAATATTATTGCTCCACTTGCTCTAGGAATTTATACAGGTTATAAAAATCAAAAAGACGTAGCCAATACTCAACAGGAATCTCAATTGAGACAATTGTATCAACCTCAAATTTCTGCTGCAACACAAAATATGAGAAATTACGTTGAAAGTCGTTTCTCTGAGTTCCAAAGTGAATGGATTAGTGTTATTTCTGCAAGAGCAAAAGATTATAAAGACAGTTTACAAGTGTCGATAACCGAGATTCAGAAAGTAAAGCAACAAATTAACATTGCTGTTAGCAAAAAAGTTTCATTGCAAAATCAACTGAATCCATTGGTAAAGGCAAAGAAGGATATTGATGAGTTGGATATTTAGGGATGGAAGGTATATACGACACACAAAGCATTGCAAAAGGGCTACTTGGTATTATGCAAATGATACCAAGAAGTTCTTTGTCAGCTTTGTATAGTAAGTTGGAAGATTCGGTAATGCGGATTGACGAGCCTATGCAACTAGCCATAATAGGAAAAATAAGCTCTTCAAAATCAACATTGGTGAATGCCATATTAGGAAAGAATGAAATTATGGCTACGGGTCAAAAAGAAGTCACTTATAATGTTGGGTGGCTTAAATATGGTAATCCAGATTCTGATATTATAATTCACCATAAAGACAAATCCCCTGTTGTGCACAAAAGTCCGAAAGAATTTGCACTTTGGTCAACTCAAAGTCATAATTCTGAAATAGACAACATTAGTTATATAGAAATTTTTGATGATTCAGAAATACTAAAGGAGATAAACATAATTGACACTCCTGGATTGGATGCCCTTAGGGGAAAAGATTCACAAAACACATTAGATTTCATACAGAAGGTACGGCCTGATGCAGTGATTATGATCTTTACAAAATCTGTCTCAGAAAATGTACTTGACATAGTTCGGCAATATAACGCAGGTAGTTCCTTTAATCCTTTGAATGCAATAGGAGTGTTAGCAAAAATAGATGTTCTATGGCAGGAAACGATTGAAAGAGATAAAACCGCTTTACAGATAGGTGAAAGGATGACAAAGAACAAGTTAAAAAAGGAGCCCATTCTTCAAAAAACTCTATTTAACATTCTTCCAATATCTGCTTTGCAATTTCTTGCTTCATCTACATTGAATGACTCTACTTTTACAGATTTAGAGAATCTTTCAAGAAGTGATGAAACACAACTTAAAAGGGCTTTTAATTCGGTCACAAACTTCCTCAAACCAGAATTGGAACTTAATTTATCGATACCTCAAAGGGAACATATTGTCACAACGATTGGGCTTTATGGGGCATATCTAATAGTTAATTCCATAAAAAAAGGAAATGTCAGAGATACAAAATCTGCTAGACAATTGTTATGGGAAGAGAGTGGCGCTAAAAGTTTCATGAAAGTCCTTCATAATCATTTTGGCATGAGGGCTAAATTGATAAAGATGGAGAGTGTTTATCAGAGCATACAACAAACAATTAAGTCATCAAGAGGACAAGCGAAAGACAGAACAACCACTCTGTTACTATCTAAAGTTGAACAACGCATTTCTGAATTGTTTTCAAGTCTTGTACATGAGCATAAGGAATACGAGCTACTATATCAACTATATAACAATGAAAGAATAATAGATGAAAAAGAAAAACAGGAGTTCTTTTCACTTTGCGGGGAACGGGGTAGTTCAGCTTTAGAAAGATTAGGTCTAACCACCATTTCTTCAGCACAAGATTTAGTGGATAAGGCACTTGATCGCGAGAAATATTGGAGGAAGCAGGTTGCTTTGGAACCAGATCCTGAAGAAAGAGAATGGATGAATATTATTCTTACTTCTTATTCTCGGCTACGTCAGAAATTGCAATTGATGAAGTATCAATATGAACAGTCTAAAGCCTTTTTATTTAACGAATAACTTACAAAGATATGATTTGTCCAAAATGTAACACAGAGAATCAGGACGGTGCAAAGTTCTGCCGTTCTTGCGGTAATGAGTTAATATCTGCATTCCCGGATTTTATAGAACACAAAGCTAATTTCAATACAGGCTTTAACTCTATAGGAGGTAAAATCATCATAACTCCTTCTCAACTTATCTTTCGTGCCCATTCGTTTAATGTCGGTAATCTTGAGGATAGAATATTTGAAATCAAGGATATTATAGGATATAAGAAAGGATTCCTTTCATTCCTTACAATTTCTTTTTCGGATGGCAAGAACATAAAATTGACTGTGTGGGGTAAAGACGAAATTATTAATCAGTTAGAAAACAGGCGAAGATCTCTTAAATAGTGACAATTATGAAATGTAAAAAGTGTAATTCGGAGAATCCAGATAATGCATTGTTCTGCCGAGTATGTGGAGAAAAGTTAATTGATAAATCCACGGGATCGTATTATGGCCTTTTTAATACGTTGTTTTGGGTTGGTCTTGTTATTTCTTTGTACTGCTTAATAAGTGTTGTTTTCCCCATCGAAAGTTATCACAAGTTTTTTGATGGTTCTCAACATCTTTATTATAGTGACCCCTTCGCCATGAATAGTGACGGAAAGAGCTATTATATGCAAGAATGGATGTCTGCTCTTATTATAGCATCTTTAGTAACGGCTATATTATTCTGGCTGAGAAATAAACAAAAAAAATAAAACTATGAAATGTGTTTATTGTAATATTGACAACAAACCAGATGCTCAGTTTTGTCGTTCTTGTGGAAGGCCCTTAACGACACATAACAAAGCATGGTGGAAAGAGCATAATATGGAGCCTGTGGGAACCTACAAATTAAAGCAATCTTCATGGGCTAGCCTTTTTTGTGCTATAATGCTCCTGATTATATTATTCTTCACTTTCATAAGTGGAGGACTTATTATAGAAGGTGCGTTTTTTAGAGATTATGTATTGATAGAGGAAGTTGCCGCAGGTATCGGTGTTTTAATCGCAGTAATAATTGTATCCTCGTTGGTTTATCGTTTAGCAAAAAACAAAGTGTTTGTAAATAGAACAAGGAAAAAAAGAGGACTGCGTGATAATGATTATATTCAGAAGTATGATAGCCGAGATGTTCACTATGTATTATTTGCACGAGGCACAAGTGAATCTCATAAGTTTGGATTATTTGATGTTCAAAATATAAGAATGAAGCTATCACCTATTTATGAAGAATTAACGTGGCTTGACAAAGGTAAACTTCTGAACGCATTAAAAGATGGCAATAGAATTGTGATAGACATTAATGGTAATGATTATCAATAAGATGAAATGTATTTATTGTAATAGTAACAATATCGAAGGGGCTCGTTTCTGCAGGAATTGTGGAAAAGAATTGTCTGAGGGGAATGTCATGGATACTTTCCCTAGTTACGATTTTGTTCCTGCGTCAGTGTTAAAATGGCCAGTTAGTTTAATTTGGAAATTACTGTTTTACCTTTCGATGTTACTTATTATTATATCAATCTTGTTTGAATTAAACATGATTGAGCCGTATCAATGGAGGCCTGAACACTATTTGCCTTGGATGTTATTATGGGGAATTATATTATGCATTTCTGTCTTTATCTTGGCTTATAGCTATAAGAAAATAACGGTACCAAATTACACCCAATTAGCAGATTATATTCAACGTATATCCACTAACAGCCCTCGCTACCTATTTTTCTGTAAAAACGGGAAAATGGGGGTTCTTGATATAAAAAGATGCCAAGTTCAAATACCAGCCATATATGATGTTTTAGAATGGAAAACATCTCAAAGTATAATTGTTGCCCAAAAAGACAATCAAACATCTTATATAGATATTTATGGAAAAGAACTCAAATAGTAATTGGGTTTGTATAGATTTCGGTACATGTAACACTGCTGCAGCTATACAAATAGACGGTAAACCCCATATCGTCACTTATGGGAATACTCAATTTTTCCCGACAATAGCATGCGTCCTTCCCAACAAGGAAATACAAGTATGTCAAAATGCAGAGCCATTAAGACTTAAGATGCCTGAAAGTTTTAAACAGGAGTTCAAATTGAGCATTGCCGAACAGATTGACTTGAATGGTGTTCAATATGTTGACATCGTGCGAGAAATACTGAAATATGTAAAGGAGTGTTCTCAGATAGAGAATAATAATCAGATTTGCGACTCTGTTGTCTTAACAATACCTGCAATTTATACTGAAAGTGACCGTCGTATTGATGTCATGCGAGAAGCTGCTAGTCAAGCAGGATTCGTTAATATCGAATTCATGCCAGAGCCTGAAGCAGCAGCTCGACATTATGCATACATTATGGGCTTAAAAAATCCAGGAATATCTCTCATTTATGATTTAGGTGGAGGGACTTTCGATCCAGTCCTTTTGGATATGTCTAATGCTAAAGAACCCAAACTAATAGGCAATAATAGTGGCGACAAGTGTGGTGGACAATTCTTTGATGCTGCAATTTACAAACATGTATTTAGCGAATGCCAGAAACAGGGGAAACCCCTATTAAGAGAAGAAAAACTTGAAGATTATGCAGCTTGTAAAAGGCTAAAGGAAACATTATCCATACACGAGAAGGCAACGCAACTATTTTCAAATGGAGTATCAGTTTCACTAAATAGGAGTAAATTTAATGAACTCATTCAAGATAAAATTGCTTTAACACTAAAGTCGTGTGATTCAATGATTCATACTGCTGGTAGAAATTGGTCAGACGTACGACAAGTGTTATTTGTTGGAGGCTCTACCGCTATCCCTTTAATTCGAGAAATGTTGGAGAAGCATCTTATTTCACATAATGCTCAGAATGTAAAAATTATAAGAAATCTTACAGGCACAAAAGGTGCGTATGATCATAATTTTGCTACATGTTTGGGTGGCATTACATCTAAAATATTACCGCCGCCACCGCCACCTGAGCCAATTGCAAAAATTTATACTAATGGTAAAGTCATCCAACTTAGAGAGGGGATTAACACTTTTGGTCGTGGAAATAATATGGACTTTCATTTTGACGACCCTTCTATGAGTAGGAATCACTTTGCTATTGCTGTGACTAAAAATGCCTATGGAAAATGGAGTTACACCATCACCACTTGTAGCGAAACAAAAGCTACTATATTGAATAATATGGAGCCATTAGATTTGCAAAATTATCCCATATCAAGGAAAAGTGCAGAACTACAAGATGGATGGATTATTAGGGCCGGACGTACATCTTTTCAATTGAAAAAATAAGTTATCAGTGATAGAAAAATAAAATAATAGAATCTGTAACGATATAAAGAAAAAAATATGCAAATAAATGGTTATACATTGATAGAGCCTCCATATAAGGGCGGAATGGCATTAGTATATAAGGGGCAAAAAGGAGGCTTTTCAAGAGCTTTCAAATTTGTTAGGCCAGATAAAGCAGCCAACACACCAAAACTCGTTCAGCAGTTCTTAAAAGAGATTCGGTTACAAACTACATTAGACCATCCCAATATCATTAAAATTTTGGATGCTTATCCTCATCAGCAAGCCAATGGAACTTCATTCACCGTTTTGGAAATGGAGTGGCTCAATGGTCTTGATCTACAAAGGTATATTGAGCAAAAGGCAAAAAGTGGGCTTGATGAAGCTACTATTAAAAAGATTGCCTTTCAAGTCCTTGATGGACTTCAATATGCACACGACCATAACATCCTTCATTTAGATATTAAACCTAGCAATTTGTTTAGAACGTTGGATGGTTATATAAAAATAATTGATTTTGGTATAGCAAGAGTGGTTGGTGAAAATGCAGCCATTGTGGATGGAGTAGAAAAACTAACCATGACCACAGAAACTGGAGAATCTACTTTTAAGGGGACTTTAGCATATGCTTCTCCAGAGCAACAGGTAGGCGCAAAATTAGGTTATACATCAGATATATATTCTTTTGGCAAGGTGCTTCATTTCTTAAGTACTGGTAGTACAGACCCCTCATATGAGGTAAAGTCGCCAAAATTGGCTGCAATAATAACTAAATGTACTATGCAAAATCCCAAGCATAGATACCAAACTTGCAAAGAAATAAAAGATGCCTTTGAAGAGTCTGATAAGCCGAAACTAAAAAGGTGTATAAATCCTCAATGTGGCAAGATGATACCTTCTATAGTAAAATTTTGTCCAGAATGCGGTACAGAGCAGGTTGCTAAACCTAAAGAAAAATGTCAAAAATGCGGTAACATACGTATTGACAATGCTGTGTTCTGTGACAGATGTGGTCATAAATATGGTGATCCTTGGCCGCCAACAGGCCCTTCTACTCCTCAGAAATGGTTGTGCAAATCATGCAAGCATTCGTGGGTTGATCCTGAAATAGACAACAAGACAAGCCATTGTCCTTATTGCGGTTCCACAAACATAATAAAAGTTTAAGTATGAAAATCTGCAAAAGTTGTAAAACCATTAATAGTGATAGTGCAAAATACTGTCGTTTATGTGGAAATGCATTAGAGAAGAAATCTAAAGGTGAAACAATAGGAACATTGTTGTTCTGGATTATTTTCATTGGAGGAGTAATGACATGTAGCATTTTGGGAGTGCCTTTTGCAGCAACTTTAATTATAGCGATAGTGCTTATTGGTTTAGGAGTTTGGGTGTATAGTTGGTTTCAATAAATAATTTGAGTATATGAAAGTCTGTAATAATTGCAAAGCGAAGAATGATGATACTGCAAAGTTTTGTCGTTCGTGTGGAAGAATACTTGATGTCCAAGAAGATCCGAAATCTTCAGATGGCGGAAGTACATTTAAAGTGATAGTTGGGTTATTATGCTTTATTGGTATCATTGGTAGTATAATCGCTTATTGGAATGGGGCACCTAGGTATCCAACTATTTGGATTGCCATTGCTTGTGGTGCGGGATTGTCATGGGCTATGAGAAGCTAATTTGTTATTTGAAAAATATGAAAGTCTGTTGTAATTGCAAAACTCAAAATGACGATAATTCTAAATACTGTCGTCATTGTGGAAAATTAATGGACGATAACCATATAAAACGTGAGCCAGAGAAAGATGTGAGTGGATGGTGGTATCTGTTAGCTTTCATACTATTTCTTCTTTGGATAGGTATAAAAACTAGAATTATTTCATTATAATCAATAGCAGTTACTAAAATAGGTAGATAATATGATTCGTATTAAAACAATTGGCGGTTTTTCCAAGCAAGGAAAACGTGATAATAATGAAGATTACGTGCTTTTCAAGGAAAAGTACAATCCTGATAGTAGGTTTATCATCTTATGCGATGGCATGGGCGGGCATGGACATGGGGAAGTAGCAAGCCAAACTGTTGCTGATACCGTATTCGAATATTTAAAAAGTTTGAGGAAAGAAGAATATGATTCTCAGGATCTTCAGGATGCTGTAAATGTTGCGCAATCAACCCTAACTGCAGTCAACACATTTGATGATAAGAAATCAATGGGGACAACACTAATTGTTGCTGTTATTAATAAGATGAACATTCTCGTAGGGCATATTGGGGATAGCCGTTGCTATTTGTTTGACGAGAACGGTCTAAAGAAATTTAGGACAAAAGATCATTCAAAAGTAGCGGAGGCGATAGATGCCGAAATTTTGACAGAAGAGGAAGCTTTCGATAATTCTCATAAGAATTTGTTGACTCGTTGTGTTATGGCAGGCAAGACTAATGTCCAGATTGAAGTTGACAACTTGCAGATAGAAAACAATGACCGTATGCTCTTATGTTCTGATGGAATTAATGATGCAATGAGAGACAAAGAGATAGAAGAATCTATGATTAATCGGAACGTTACTAATGCACTGGACATAATTGATAGTATATGTTCTGAAAAATCGGGTGACAATTATTCTGCAATTATTGTTGATTTTCTCCAGGATGAACCCAATACAATAATTAATGAATCCACGGTGCAATTTCCTAGGAAAGAAATAGAAGAAAAAGCATTTATCGAATGTAATCATTGTGGAGAAAGAAACGAGCAGGATGCAAAATACTGCAGAAAATGTGGTACAGAATTAACCCCCATTCCACAGACATTTAATATGCAATCAGAAGAAACGAAAAGAAAAGAGAATCTATTTAAGAAATACATAAGAAAGTCGTTTCCCATACTGTATATTCTCATAGGATGTCTTTTAACTGCGGTCTATTATAAAATATCGAATTATCAAATCGAAAAAGAGCAGACAATAGTTGATGCAAAAGCCCAGGCCAAGGATCTTTACCTACGTCAAGAATTTGAGAATGCATCCATAGTATTTATTTCCGATGTTTGTAAGATTGATACCACTAAAGACTTTGTAGATAGTGTTATACATAAAGAAACGCTAAAAAAAAAGTATATAGAGTTTTGTCATAACTACAAAAAAAGAGAAAAAAAATGAATTGCAAATCATGTGGTACTTCAAATCCTGATGAAGCGAAGTTCTGTAGAAGATGTGGCAAGAAACTTAACGAGGATAGTAATGGTGGTTGTGCCAAGGCTTTCCTTTGGATTTTCCTTTTGGGTTGCATTCTTGGTGGGGTCGCCATTTACATAAATAACCAAAATTCTCAATCAAGTTACACTCCAACCCCATTAGTTTCTGATAAAACACTTATCGATGCTAGTGATGACCAGACAAAAGCATCATATTTGAATATTTCTGATGATGATGTTCGTTTGAGTTCTAAAGGAGAGTCAGAAACCATAACAATTGATACAGATGGTGAATGGAAAATTGGGACTGAGGTTGAAAAATGGGTATCCCTAACAAAAGATGGTAATAGTTTGACTATTAGAGTTGAAAAAAACAAGGGGAAAGAACGAACGGATTATTTCACTGTTGTTGCGGATGATATTGAGAAACGTGTGGATATAACTCAATATGCAAGCACTGATCCTTACGGTGAAATTGTTAAAGTATGGGTTGACCACAGCACCTATGATGATGATGGGACTAAAGGCATGAGAATCCATATAGCGTTTAAAGCACACAACATGTTAAATAAAGAAGGTAGAGTCTCTGCATATTTCTATTACTCAGACGGAACCGCCTTAACAGACACAAATGGAAGTTATAAAACGACAGATGGAGACGTTGCCGTAGGTAAGGATTTTTGTCCATCCTACGAGAATTCCGACTTTAGAGATTTTAAATTGTTTATGCCATACTCTGAACTTCATTTAGATTCTTCTGCGGATATATATATTAATGTCTCGTTATGGTATAATCATGAAAAAATATCAGAAGATAGCGAAAAAGAATATATGAAATATACAACAAACTGATATTTATGGCACATTCTGAGAGCGTTAATTATATTAATAAATCAGTGGTGATAGTTTTCCCCAATTTTGATATCTATAATGATAAAGAATGTCACATATTTGGAATATAATTCCTATACGATTCGACATAATGAAATGAAACATAATAGAAACAATAAAAAATTGACAAAATGGCAGATTTAGAATTTAATGGAGTTGTTGGAGATTTTACAAATCCAATTCAGCAAACTTACAGTGACACTTGTGCTATCAAGTCTCAGCAGTTGATTCTTAACGACTTCGGTATTCCTGTAACCGAAGATCAGTGTGTGCAGTATTCCATTGAGCATGGATGGTATGCTAACGATGGTTCTGGTACTAGAATGGATGACATAGGAAAGCTCCTTAACGACGCCGGGGTTCCCTGTTCCCAAACTGAAGGAGCAAATGTCTATGATTTGGTCAACGAGTTGGCTCAGGGACATAAAATTATTGTAGGTGTGGATAGTGGAGAATTATGGGATAACTCCATATGGGATTGGTTGAAAGATATTTTCTTTGGTGACACACCAGACCACGCCCTTATTGTCGCAGGTATAGACATGACCGATCCAGACAACCCGATGGTAATCATAACGGATCCTGGTAATGGGCATCCTGCACAGCCCTATCCTCTTGACCAGTTTATGGATGCATGGTCTGATTCCAATTGTTTTATGGTATCAACGGACATAGCTACTCCTGATGCGACTCAAAGTATGGTTTCTAATGGACTGGTCGATGGTCATCTTAATGAGGTAGCAAATGTGGATTATAACACATTCACACAATTTCAAGATTACAGCCATCAGATTGATTTTGCAACCCAAGGGCCACAGCTTTATAACATGTTCCAACAGTTCCCCGCTATGGACATGCCTTTCAATGATGCATTGTTCCAATTCAATTTGCCACCATTTGATCCGACATTATCTTTGTCTATGCCAACAACAAATTACATTGATCCATTCTCCTTTGATTATTCTGGTATTCAATCTTTGGATTGGATGGGGCCAATGGGAGGTGTTCAACCTGTGACTGACATGTTTGGTAATACCCATTTGGCTAATCCAATGGATGTTGATATTATGAGTGGCCTTCCTGCTGATGCTTTTTCTCACTCAATGGCAGATGCTATGCATGAACAAAATCAAGCAAAACTGGATCAAAGCCACACCTTGGAGCAAGAGCGCGATTTGGCCGTTGACAATTATCACAAAGCAATGGATAGCGGAAACTATGAGGAAGCACTTAAATGGGAAAACATTGCAAACTCTCATCAGCAAGAGTTGTACGACTTGTGGGATACGCCTAACTACAGCGGCACTCCAGCTGTAGCACCAGGAATAGATGATTAATATGTAATAATCCTTTCTGCGTGCTAATCACGCAGAAAGGATTTTAGTTTATAGTGGTTTGGTAGACAAATATTGTTTAATTTACATAGCGATGGATGATTTCTTATTTATAGAAGATTTATATCTTGAACAATTTCTCTTAGAGAGGGGATGTTTAGATGTTCCTCCAGATATTAAAAGTACATTATCTAAATATTGTCTTGATCTAGACCATGCAGAGTCAGCTTATCAATCATCAAAAGATAAGAATGATATAGAAGGTGTTGAATTTTGGCAAGCTGAAATAAACAGAATATCTGAGGTTATAAACAATCTCCTGCCAAATCCTTGCATGGCCTGAGTTCTTTGTTTTTTGCATTTGGTAGTGATAGTTTTTCCAAATAATGACATCTATTTTAATAAAGGATGCCACATATTTGGAACGCTCCTCCTATATGATTATGGTGAATAAAGGGGCAAATAAAGAATTGATTTGATTATGGAAGATATGATGTATTTTAGCTCACAGTCGGATTTCATGGGAAATCAGACGTTTACTTATGCCCCTAATGCTGGTATGGGTTACTATTCTCCATTGTTTCCAGGCATGGATATGATTTCTGTTACTGATATGTTTGGTTTTACTCGATTCTGTGATCCTATGAGTGTTGATATAATGAGTGGTCTTCCTGCTAATGCATTTTCGCATTCTATGGCAGATGCCATACACGAACAGAACCATACAAAACTGGAAGAAAGTTCTAATTTGCATAAGGAAATGGATATAGCAGTTGACAAATATCATGATGCTATCCGCTATGGAGATTATGACGAGGCACTTAAGTGGGAGAGAATCGCCAATGACCGACAGTCTTCGTTGTATAATTTGTGGGATACACCTAGATATTCCTCTGGCCCTGTTAGAGCTTCTAGCTTATAATATATATTATTAATTGTTCACCTCTGAAGTATTAAAAACTATGAGTTATGAGTATCATTGAAACTTTGAATAAGATCATGAGACGGGAGTGTGAAGCAGAGAAACTATACACAGTTCTGAACACTGAAATATATAAGAATCGTCCTTTTGAAACAGAAGATCTTGGTGATGATATGTGTGTAGTCAATGAAGCAATTTGGGAGTATTGGAAACCTCGTTATCTGATGGATCACCGAGCAAAGTGTGCTTATGAGTTTATGAATAGATCCCAAAACCTGGTAACTGTAAGATTGGATGATATTGACTGGGATTCACTCCTCAATATTGATAAAGATGCAGTCCGAAGGGCAAAGGAACTGGATTTTCATTTTCCCTCGTTCATCTTGAAATACAAAAATGGTGTAGCGGAAGTGCGATGGCAATTGAATCCTGATGGCATGTATTATATGGACGAAGATGGCTATGGCATGACTGATGATCAGGAAGTAAACATCAATGGGTTTATTGACAGAACTGGCAAAGTGCTGGTTAAATTCAAAAACATCAAGAACGATGGTGAACTTATAGAAATGAGGAAAGAGGCAGAATTAAAAGTAACAAAGGCCAATGGATAGGGATAGAATAGAACTGGCAAAAATACCTGATGCAGCTTTTGTGTATGGCGGTATGAGGGGACGGACAATGTCTTCACACCATCAGAGTTATGCTTGGAAAGCACTTGTAGAGGGAGGCATCAAACAGGTGAAAGACCTACGGCAAGATTATAAGGGAGACAAGTATAAAGAGATATGTCTGGCAAATGGGATAGCCTACTTCCACTATCCAGTACATAAGGGGATGGATACTATTGCAAATATGGTGAAGGACTTTCCCAAATTCTGTGAGTTTATTGATCAGGGCGAATTCTTTATCTCATGCGTCCAAGGACTACATAGAACTGATATTGCCTTATGCACTTATTGGGTGTTTTATGGAGCCGATAACGGAAAGGAACCTCCCGTTCTCGTTGGGTATCTAAGAGAGAAAGGTCATGACGCTGGGAAAATCTTTCACGTTCTTAATGCTTTCTACAATCAGTTAGCAGAACAAAATGGCGTGGAGCCTATGCCAATCGAAGTTTTCAAGGAAAGGAAACTTGTAATAAAGCAGATAAGCAAAGGAGGTGAAGCATGAAATCTCGGTTAATTGCTCTAGCTTGGTTTTGGATTTGGGCTGCTTCAATATACGGCCAAACAATAGGGACAGAAACTGTCTATGTGTATAATTATAATGGGTTTTCTGAAAAGATTACTGATAACGCTATAGCAGAATTGAAGAAATATTACCCTCGTGTACAAAAGGCAAGTGCCATTAACCTGCCAGAGTGGGCGCGATATAAACCAAAGGGATGCTATACAGGTTCGTCAATACTCAACCAACTAAGACGGATAAGGAAAACGGATGTCCTTATTGGATTTACCGATAAAGATATTTGCTACAATAATCATGGGAAGGAACATTTTCGTTGTATGGGTATAAGTAGAACAGACAAAGGGCTTTCTGTGGTAACTACCTCACGTTTTAAAACAAAAGCAACCACTCAGCTCTACTTTAATCGTCTTATGCTGCATGAATTGGGACATGCATTCGGTCTTAATCATTGCTCCGATAAAAATTGTATAATGGTTGATGCCAAAGGGAAAAATCAGTTTGGGCACACCCCATCATTCTGTAGCAGATGTAAAGAGTTCTTGGGTAAAAAGAACTGGAAATTTGACAAGATATAATTTGGTATATAGATTACACCATTCCCTAGCAAAAAAAATGATTTGAAAAATCGCCCGCTGTACTGATAGATTTTAGTGTAGCGGTTATCTCTTTATAGGCATAAAGGTTGAATAATTAATCAATATGTTTATGAAGAAGAATCTTATTGCGTTGCTTGTCTTGATGACTACAAATGCTGTTGCCCAAGAAATTGAAGCAGTTGATTCCATTGATTTGGAAACAGGTATTATCTATCCTGCAAATGGAAGTGGGGTGGCTGCTGCAGACACAATCTGTGTGGATTCGATTGCTAATCCTCCAATTCCTCAAATTCCATTAGACGAATGCGACAGCCTGATGGTAAGTTCCCCTGTTCATCGGTATGGTGTTGTGTGGAAAAACGGTATGTGTGGTATCTATGACATTTCTAAGGGGGAGAACGTCACACGTATTGAATATAAAAAACTTTGGTTTTCTTTCCGAAAGGAAATGGAAGGAGAATACTACTCCTATTTCGGATGGGATGAAGAAGAAACAAAAGGGATAATCGGTGTGGCCGAAGCAAACAATCAGTTTATGGCCATCAGTATGCCCAAGAAAGATGAAAGGAAGGAGATTGAAAAATGAATGAATTGAGAAAAGGGTTCTATGTGCTTGACATGGCTGTGTTTGGCTTCTTCTTGTTTGCGCTAAATCACACCATGTATGTTGAGAATTGGATAGTACGTGTAGCATTAGGCTTGGCACTTCTGCTACGTATCATTGTCCCTCTTCTATTGTACAAGAAAGAGCGATTTGCGATTATTCCATTAGTGGCATTTGTCTTGCTCTATGGTGTCGCCATCTATGCAGATGCTTTCTACGATTTCATCACTAACATGACCCGATTCCCAGAATTGCTATTTGGGAGTAACGCTTCTAATGAAACGATGGTTATGGAACGCCCCGTCGAGATGTCACAGGATGTCACAG
The DNA here is from genome assembly GCF_002251345.1 of Prevotella sp. P4-119. NCBI lineage: Bacteria > Pseudomonadati > Bacteroidota > Bacteroidia > Bacteroidales > Prevotellaceae > Prevotella > Prevotella sp. P4-119. Next base: position 50,371 of record NZ_NPJB01000085.1, read on the forward strand.
GGACGGGTCATTGACATCATAATCATTGGTGGTTCTTACAGCTTACAGTATTACAGTTTTTAGAAAGGCACACAGATCATCGGAATTTAGACGGAAATTAGACGGATGTTTATTGTGTTGCCTACGGCAAGAAATCTTTGGAGGAAATCTTTTTTAAGATGTTGCTTCGCAAGAAATCTGTTTAAGTTCCGTTTAAGATCCGATGATTAATAGGCTACACAAAAATAATCTTTAACTAAAATCTTTGACCAAAATGCGCAACAGTACGTTGCTTTACGGGAGGGATTTGCTATGGATCGCATCGGAGATGCTCGAAATCTTAACTATAATCTTTAGAATAATCTTTAACGATAATCCGTGTCGTCCGTGTGTTCCGTGGATGTTTAGTTGCTTCGCAAGAAATCTTTGGGGGAAATCTTTTTTAAGATGTTGCTTCGCAAGAAATAATCTGTAATACAGGGAGGCAGCAAATAAAATCTTTAACTATAATCCTAACTGAAAATGCGCTCGAGTACCTCGCTTTTGGGAGGGATTTATTTTGGATCGCATCGGAGATGCTCGAAATCTAAAACAAAATCTTAAATATAATCTTCAAACAAAATGTTTCAACCGTACAGGTCGAAACATTTCTAGATTTGTAACAAAAGCTTTTATTTTTATTCCGAAACAACCTATATAATAAAAAACTGAACTTTCACCTTTACGAAAGTTCAGTTTTTAGAATACATATTTTATGAATTACTTCTTACTAATACGGAATACCGTAACAGAGTTTGCAGGGAACTTATGTAGTAAATGATTGCCATTGATACGTACCTGCTCCTTGTGTGGAACAACTTTAGTTGGAGCATCTAGGCTGTTTTCATCAAGACTACTTCCTGAAGAAAGGACTGTTGCCTCTGCCAGATCAGCCACCTTTCCGATTCCATTGAGCAGAACCTTTGTGGTAAGATCTTTTTTGCCGGTATTCACAACCTTGACAATAATGTCACCCGACTTTTCGTCTTTTTGTGCACTGGCACAAACTGTCTTTCTGTTTATATCAGTAAGCGAAGCCTGCTGCACCAATTTGCCATCAATATATCCCTTAACCGTGAGAGGGGATACTTCCAGACGGATGTTATACCAACGTCCTGGCTCGATTGAATAGTTGATGCTATGAGAATCCATAATCGTCTGCATCTGACTGATGGAATTGCTATAACCACCAATGTCCCAACGAGTACGATTGTTTTCTCCCTTCTGATGATGGAAGTATATCTGGAAACCATTTTCACCCGACAACTTACGAGCTTTCAAAGTAACAACATACTCTCGCCAATTGTCTTTGCCAACAAAAGCAGTAACTTCTGCTGCCAAAGAGTTTTGACTAAGCACACCATTGCTAACGTTCCATTCTCCATCACCCTGCATCTCCCAATCATCAATGCCAGATGAGAAATTATTTTGATACAGCACTTTGCCCTTTGGCGTAGTAACCTTCAAGTCCTTAAACTCCGCAGTATTATTCCAAGTACCCAGACCAATGCCACCTGAACTAGATGGAATATCCACAAGTGGACTTCCCGTCACAGAAACAGGCAGCGTAACTGTGCCCTGATTCTCAGCAAACATTTGCTGTACATAATAGCTAGGCAGACCATACCAACGATGGTTATCATAATTAATCAAGTTGATTGGCCAACGCTGATGCTCCACATTGCAGAACAAAGGAGCGTATGCAGCCATAGCCACCACATCGGAATTGCGCTCCAATCCCGTCATAAATGCAGCTTCACCAATGGCACCTCTGAGGTTACCCTTTCCACATTGACTAGTTACGGCATACTCACCAATAAACACTTTTTCTCCTCCACGCTTGCGATTGTCATATTTATTGGCATTGAGTATGAACCAATCTGGCGTATTATAATAATGCTCGTCAATCATCGCATGAGAAGGAGTTGAAGGATGTGAGCCACTCCAGTCGTTAGAGATGATTTGCATTTCTGGAAAACGAGTCTTGATGGCATTGGCTATCAACTCGAAATTCTTGAAATAGACACTACCAAAGTTCTCATTTCCCACTTCTATATATTTTAGGTTGAAAGGTGCAGGATGACCATTGCGAGCTCTGGCTGCTCCCCATACGCTCGTTACTGGACCGTTGGCATACTCAATGGCATCAAGCGCATCTTGAATCCACTGGTCTATCTCATCGGACGGTATTGTCTCCTTGTGTGAGACTCCAGCATTAATACAGAACAACGGTTCTGCGCCAAGGTCTTCAGCCAACTGCAAGTATTCATGATATCCTATGCCATGAGTTGCTGTATATCCCCATATATTCCATAAAGGTATGCGACTGTCGATATTACCGATGGTATTCTTCCATTGATAACGCTGAGAAATTACCTCTCCTTCTACCCAGCAACCACCAGGAAAACGCAAGAAGGTAGGATGAAGATTGTCCAAGGCTTCACCCAGGTCTTTCCTCACACCGCTCTTTCCCCATCGTTTCTGAGGAATAAGGCTAATCATATCCATACACACCTCGCCTTTCCCGTTGCCTTCAATGACAAGTTGTGCATTGGTACTTGCTTCCGTAGGAATCAATGTGGCTTTAGTATATTTCCAATGACCTGTTACATCAGAGATGTCAGTTTCTGCCAACACGTTGTCACCAACAACTATCTTGGCTTTCATATTTCCTTGATAAGAGTTAGGAGTGCGCAAAGCAATAGAGAAGTCATATTTCTCTCCTTTCTCCACATTCATGCCCCAGTAGCCATCATTAGAAAGCGTAAAATCACCTTGCACATCAACATTCAAAAACTGTCGGTTTCTGGCGTTGAGAGGAACTGCTGGATTTTTCGCATTAGAAAGGTCTGCCTTTCTCACTTTGGCTTCGCCTTGCAAAGAGCGGAATTGCCAAAAACATAACGAATCCGCATCCTCAAAAGAGCGATTGCGCACCAACTCAGGGTAGAGACCTCCATCCACAGAAAGATTGATATCCTCTAAGAAAATACCAAAAAGTGTAGGAGAAACTGCATGTAACGGCTTGTTTACATCGATTGTTATCGTTGTTTTTTGAGCAGCAGCCGTCATTGCCATCAAGACAAAACTGGAAAAAAGTGCCTTTTTTATCATTTTAAGAATATTTATAGTTAAAACTTGTTCTGTGCAAAGGTACTCATATTACTTTGATTACCAAACAAATTTTAATTTTTTGATGTGTTTTGTTTTAAATTTTTAATATAATCCATTTGTAATTTTTGAGGCATTCTATCATATGTTTTTGCGGCAATCCATCGGGTGCTTAAAAATAGATGCCATGGGGCAGGTCATTGACATCATGACTTTCAATTCTTACAGCTTATAGTATTACTGATTTTGGAAAGGGAAAATAGGTTTCGCGAGGACTGTTCCTGTTTCTTGGACAACGCCAATTCACACCAGGCGTTATAGTTTACTGTTTCTGAAAACGGATGTTTTTGGGGTTGCGCGAGCGCAAGATGTTTTGGAGTAGCGAAGACAGAGTAGCCCCGCTTGTCATCCCAAGACAACAAGCCCACATTCTTATTCCATAAATTCACTTGTACTACATTATCTTTCATGTCTTACCCTTTCATTCATTTTCTTCACTTGATTAGGCAGCATTGGCAGTGGCGGCAACAATTTCTCTGCTTCCTGCAGGAATCCGATGCTCCTCAACAGAGAAAGAATAGTGCCAAAGCCTATGTTCTTAGCTTCGCCTTTTTCAAACTGGCTGATGGTGAAAATGCTCACACCTGCCTTTATAGCCACCTCTTTCTGAGTGAGATTGCTGAATAGACGATATTGCTTGAATCGTCCTCCCAATTCTGAGATAATCTCTGAATTTGACTTTGCTTCTATTCCATATTCTGTTATCATGGTGCAAATATAGTTATTTCTTTATTTATCTCCAAATATCGACTTAAATATTTAAATATCTTTAGTTAACTAATCATCGGATCATCGGAATTTATACGGAAATATAATCTTTAACAATAATCCGTGTCGTCCGTGTGTTCCGTGGATGTTTAGTTGCTTCGCAAGAAATCTTTGGAGGAAATCTTTTTTAAGATGTTGCTTCGCAAGAAATAATCATCGGAATTTAAACGGAAATTAGACGGAAATAAAATCCGTAAAAATCTGTACAATCCGTGTGCGGTGTTGAATGATGGGGAGGATCAGAAGGCATCGATGATGTGGTTGATGGTATGGGTGGTATCGGGGGTGCCTACGATGGAGATGATGTCGAAACGTAGGTCGCCATCGTAATATTTCATCTTGACGTAACGGTTGGCTGCCTGCTGGAGATTGGTGATCTTCTGATAATCTACTGCCATTTCGGGGTCGGTGAACAGCCGGTTGCGACGGGTCTTGACTTCTACTATCACCATGGTGTCGCCATCCATGGCGATGATGTCGAGGTCGCGATGGCCACTCTTCCAATCGCGTTCGAGAATCTGATATCCTTTCTTTTCCAGATATTCTGCAGCAAGGGTTTCTCCCCATGTTCCGAGTTCGTTATGTTCTGCCATAGACTTATATATGATCAATCGTTGTTGGTATGTATCTTTTGTAGCATTATCTCTACCAATCGTGACACGGCATAGTGGTCGATGGCTGACTCGTCTATCCAGATGTAGTCGTCGGACAGGGGTGGTCGGGTGGCTGTTTCCCACAGCCAACAGTCTGCCAGGATGACACGATGGGTCAGTACGTGGCGCAGTTTACTGCACACGAGGGTCAGGTGGCCGCCTTCGGCGGGTAACGCATCGGGGGAGATCATTGGCGGTTCCCAGAGTCCTTGCCAGATGTCGCCTTCGGGACGTCGGCGAATGGCGATCTGTCCGTTACACCTTATATAGATATAGGTGATGAGGCGTTCACTCACCTTGACGGTTTTGAGTTTTACGGGTAAGGTATCGACACGTCCTTCACGACATGCCACACACGTTTCCTGGAGCGGACACCGCTGACACTGTTGTCCTTTGGGGGTGCATTGTAATGCACCGAAATCCATCATCGCCTGATTATAATCCGCAGCTTGATGTTCGGGCAACAGCTGTTGTGCCAAGGCAGCAAACTCGTGTTTGCCTGCTGTGGAATTGATGGGGGTGGTGATGCCGTAGTATCTTGAAAGGACGCGATAGACATTGCCATCGACCACGGCAACGGGGAGGTCGAAGGCTATACTTCCTATTGCTGCTGCGGTATAGTCGCCTACTCCTTTCAGGCTGCGCAGCGCTTTCATGTCTTTGGGGAATCCTCCCATTGCCACCACCTGACGGGCTGCCTGCAGCAGATGTCTGGCACGACTGTAATAGCCCAGTCCCTGCCATAAGCGCAGTACTTCGTCTTCAGAGGCTTGTGCGAGGTGATCAACGGTAGGCCAGCGTTCGATGAAGCGTTGCCAGTAGGGTTGTCCTTGTTCAATGCGTGTCTGTTGCAGTATGATTTCCGAGAGCCAGATGGCATATGGGTCTCGTGTCTGTCGCCAAGGCAACATCCGTCCATTTTTCTGGTACCATTGCAGTATGGTGGTTGTGAAACTCATAGTGGTGACAAAGTTACTGAATCGGTTGCGAAAAACAAAATATCGGGGGATATTTTTTTGATCCACGGAGTACACGGATGTTTTTTAGTTGCCTACGGCAAGATGTTTTGGAGTAGCGAAGACATAGTGAGAGTTCCATTTCATGGCACCTTTTCTCGCCATGGCAGAATTAAAGCGAGCTTTATTCTGCTCATCTGGCTTAACGAAAACGTTCGCTTTCACTATGCTGAGTCACGACAAAACAAACCATAGGTAAATCTTTGAAGGAAATCATCGGATCTTAGACGGAATTTATACGGATGTTTTTTGGGGGGTTGCGCGAGCGCAAGAAATCTTTGGAGGAAATCTTTAATGAAATATGGCCTTTGGCCAGAAATAATAATCTTTAAATAAAAATCCTTGACCAAAATGCGCTCAAGTTCCTCGCTTCTGGGAAGGGTTTTTATGGGGATCGCCTTACAGGCTCGAATTTTGGAGCAGCGAGAGCAGAGAATAAATCCAAAAATTTATTCTTTGCCGAGTCGCGAGAAAAATAACCTATGGTAAATCTTAAATAGAATCTTAAAAATAATCTTTAACTATAATCCGTGTCGTCCGTGTGCGGCATTAAAAATCCGTGTGGGACATTAGATATTGTGGTTCTGCTTATAGCGTGAACTTATATCCTGCTGTGATATAGATGGCATGGTTGCGTGCGGTGCGAGAGTTGTTGAAGTCCCAGCCACCGGGGTTGTCTGTCTCCAGATTGATAGCTTGTCGCAGTTCGAAGCAATAGGAGGCATCGAGGGTGATGTGTCGCCATTCGTAGCTCACTCCAAGGGGAATGCCAATAACGACATTGCGGAATTTGCTGCTCACATTCTCCGATTTCTTCTCTTTGTACGATTCCCATAGGTACATTGATGATACGTCGTTGCCGAGGTTCATCGTGCGTATGCTGTGTATAGTCATCTTATCCTTTGCCGAGAGGAGTATGCCAGCCTGCACACCAATATGTGCAGCCAAACCTTTCACACCAGAGAAATATGTCTTGATTTGCAGCGGCACGGAGAAATTGTATTGTGGGAAAAGGAGATCGGTCAAGTTTCCTGCAATAGTGATATTGTCACCCTTCAACATGAAGCATTGGTCGTAGAGTTGGCTTCCAAATCTATCCCATTTGTTTATTTTGTGATTTTCTGAAAAAGCTAATGTGTGGTAAAACTGCTTGTTCCATTCATCGCCATTGAGAATATCAATATCGGTAACATTCTCGCCATTGATCATGTGCGTATAGTGGATGGTTTCCCACTTGCCAAGCAGTTCTGCAGGCACAGGGGCCTTCATGATCTCGTAGGCTCGCATCATCACATCAGGAAAAAGAAGAAAGGGAAAAATATCAAAGTGGGCGAAAAAAAATGGGAATGCATGTTACTACAAAAAAAGAATGGATACCTTAATCTATGTTACACGCGCATGATAACAGATGAACAATCAGTAGTTTACATCAAATATAACACTTATCCACAGGATTTCTACACTACATCTTTTTATATAGGGGTCATCGTCATGCGATGGAAAATGAGACCGTTTCAGACAGGATTGCAACCGCATGAGAAACGCCACAAAACAATTATCATACGGTAAAAAACATATTCATTGCGTATAAAAATCATGTTGAGGAGTAATTTTTAAAGACTTAAATTTTATTAATCAATAAAAAAAACGTATATTTGCACCACCAATAACGATTTTCTAAGAATCAATAACAATTTTAAAGGATTTATAAATATGGAAAAGTACACCTTGCGCAACTCTTTCGTTTTCACAGTAATTCTTCTCTTAGGATTCTGCGCCAACGTATGCGCACAGAACGAACAGTCGGAAGTAAAGAAGACTGTTTACATCGAGTATTTCAACCGTCCACAGAACCTCAGTTTTTCACAAGCTGAAGCTTTGCGCAACAAAGTGATTGAACACATTCAGTATCGCAAGCGCATTATTCTGATTGACGTGGATTCTGACAAATCGCTCAAACTGGAGCAATCACGACGCGAGAGTCCTGAAGCCTCTGCAGAAGGCGATATGGATCGTATGAAGACCATGGTGACCATTGGTGCCAACCTCATTCTTCAAGGTAGAATCAACTCGATTGCCACTAAATCTGAAACTGATAAAGAAGGTAAGCGCACTTATACTGCCACCTGTAGCTACACCCTTAAATTTGTGAATCCACAAAACGGTACCATCGTTGCCAGTGAGACCAACGAAAATTCCGGCCACGATGCATCGGAGGAAAAAGCCATTCAGAGTGCAGTGACAAGCGTTGGTACCTCGAATGCTATCGACAGATTGCTCGAAAACATAGCTCCCCTATACGGTCACATCCTCGAAATCAGCAAATTGAAGAAGGATGAAGCCAAAGAGGTTTATATCGATTTGGGCACATTACACGGTATCGACACCGAAACTTGGTTTAGCATCAAGGTAAGTCGCCAGATTGCCGGACGTACAGCCAACAAGGAAATCGGTCTTTTGAAAGTCAGCACGGTAGAGGGTGAAGACATCTCGCTCTGCAAGGTAAAGAAGGGTGGTAAAGAGCTCAAAGCGGCTATGGATCAGGGGGTCACCATTACCCTTCAGTCAAAATTCGTCAGCACCCTCTTCGGTATCCGTATCTAAGACCAACGAGGAAAATTGATTTATGCAGCCATCACCCCTCGTCGGCCTGCTGACCGATGAGGGTTTTAAGCCAATAAACCACGAAGTATAGATATGAAAAAGATTATCTGTTTCCTGTTGGGACTGATGCTCTGCCCCAACCTTTTCGCACAAGTATATTCCAACGATGCCGAACTGGTGTCGGAGGAAAACGGTAATGTAACATTACGATCATCGGGCACTGCCGACAAGAAAAAGGAAGCTACCGCCCTCGCCATCAAGTCAGCATTCAACACGCTGTTTCACTCTGGTGTGGCAGGACTGAAAGGTGGTACTCCCATGATAGCCGTACCCCGCAAGGACTACGACTACCGTTTCTTCTCTGAGTCACGATACATCAACTATCTCACCGACGAACCCAAGGAGGTTGATGATATGAAGGTGACGAAGAAAAAGAAAGTGGTTGTGACGGTGACCATCAATACGAAGTCGCTGATTGCTGACCTACAGCACAACAGCATTGCTGTTTCGCCCACATGGGTGGATGGTAAGAAGCAGGTGAAAGCTACCGCCGCCCTCAATCCCACCATCGTCATTGTGCCAGAAGTGAACAGCAGCAATGGTACCGACTTTGAGGCGATGCGCAAAGCAGCAGAGAATAATGAGGCGTTGAAATATGCCCTCACCCGTGTCACTGCTGAATTTGCCAAGCACGGTTACAAGACCCGCAATTTCATCACTCAGTTGCAGAACTCCAAGAGAGATGAGATGATGCGCATGGGCAGCAAGTCGGACTTGAAGACCAAGATTGTGCAACAGTTGCCAGGCGACATCGTTGTCAAGGTTGATGCCAAAGTACTGGCAGACAACCAGAACCACATCGAGTGTAACCTCAACCTGAGTGCTGTGGAGAATCAGACCAACGGCAACCTCGCTGCAGCCACCTTCCCCAGTGGCAAATACTACAAGGGAAGTACAGGCAATACCGAACTCGTGGAGTATTCTATGAAAAAGATTACTGCCGACTTCTTCGAGCAGATCAAGAGCTCGTTTGAGAAGATGGTAGCCGACGGACGTGAAATCTATATTGACCTGACCCTCTCACAGAGCATCAGCGACTGGGACTTCGACCAAGACAGTCCTGAATCGGGTAACAACTTCAAAGACGCCCTCGACGACTGGTTGCGCGAACATGCCCAGCAGAGTGTCTATGACATGAGCAACAGTACCGATAAGTTTGTACACATCGCCCTCAACATCCCCTTGTGGAATGCAGAGCGCGGACGTTCATACACCATCTCTAATTTCAGCAGCGACCTCCGCAAATTCTTCCGCACACAGTTTGGTGACAACTACAAAGCCACCATTACCGCACAGGGACAGAAGTTGGAGATTGTCATTGAATAAATTCCAGGGACTGAGTATCAACAATAATTACCAAGAGTATGAAAAGACTGTTCACACAAATAGCAATGATGACGCTTGCCATCGTAGGATATGCGCAGAGCGACATCCATTTCTCAACCGTGAAAGCCACGGATAAGAATTTGCCTGCAGAAGTCATTGATGCACTCGACCTCAAGATGCACCAGGTGCTCAACCGCAACAGCGCAGCAGCAGCCGACGTGTATAATGTGTTTGCCATTGAACCAGCCCTCTCGCTGGGCGATGTGCTCTCTACCGAGGGAATGGTGCGCAACGTATCAGTTGCCAAAGGCGAACTGGTGCTCATCGCCAAGAATATCATCGACGGCACGGAGTACTACAGTCTGACCATCCCCGTGGAGGCTGATGCCGTAGGCGATAAAGACAAGGCGCTGATGAAGCTGGTGCAGAATATCAAGGTGACCAACCCCGCCTTCACCCGATTCATACGTACCACCCGTCAGAAGATAGCCGACTACTATGCCGCCAACTGCGCCATCATCCTGCAGAAGGCACAAGCACTGTATAACCAACGCCGCTATCAAGAGGCTGTCATTTATCTGTCGGCTGTGACAGGCAACATTCCCTGCTACGATCAGGCTTATGCCCTTCAGCAAGAGATTGCCGCCAATATCCCTGCCGGTCCAGATACCGTCATCGTAGAGAAGGAAGTGGAGAAACCCGTCATCGTGGAAGTGGAGAAACCCGTCATCGTGGAAGTGGAAAAGCCACAGCCCGCCACTCCCGTCATCGACCAGAAGGCACCCCAGATGCCTCCTTACGAACTGACGATCTCGGTGAACGACCTCGATTTCCGCATATTGCGTTGCTACGGCAATAAAGAACAGAACCGCATCACCATCGAAACAGAATTCTGCAACCGCCGCATGAACACGGAAAAAGGTGATATTGAAATCAAATCAGCCTTCGATGAGAATGCCAAGGAGTTGGAGCGCTACAACTTCTCCGTCAACGAAAACGACAGCAGTTACGACTGGCGCAATATGCCTCCGAAACTGGCTATGAAGCAAGACTTCTACCTCATCAAGGCAGACCATTTCATCCCCAAGATTTCATACATCAAACTGAAAGTGCGCGATGCCATCATTGAGATTCGCAATCTGCCAGTAGAATGGTAGCATAACACCTACTTATAAATACAGACCATTATGAAACGACTGATAACCCTCGCATGCACGATGCTCGCCATCGTGACGATCTATGCACAAAACAAGGTGGTGGAGAGTAGTGCCAAGAAAGTGCCCGCATGGCTCGGCACAGCCGTAGAAGGCAAACTCGTGGTCAGCGTGACAGCCCCCACCTTAGCCCAGGCACAGGTCAAGGCGATGAACGAAGTGACTGAGCGCATCATCCTCTCGGTGGCCAGCAATGTCAGCGTGACACAACGCAACGTGGCCAGCGAAACCGTGACCAACGACGGTGTGGAATCGCGCGACGAATACAACCGCATCGCTAAGATGAAGTCTGCCAACCTGCCGTTCCTCAAAGGTATCTCGCAAGCCAAGGTGGAAGAGGTCTATTGGCGTCGCATGCGCGACAAGCAAACCAAGAAGGAGTTTTACGAGTATTCGGTGCTCTACCCCTACTCTCGTACCGAACAGCGCACGCTACAAAGTCAGTTTGAGAAGATTGATGCTGAGAAAGTGGCACAATACCAAGCCCTGGAAGACGGTATTGACGATATTGCCGATGTGGCAGACATCAAAGCCGCTATCACCCAGTTGGCAGCATTGAAGGAGTACTTCTTTGATGATGTCCGCGTGAAACAAGCGGAAGGGCTCATGTTGCGCTACCGCCAACTCTATGACGCTCTCGCCATCACCGGACGCTTCACCGACGACAATACCTATCTGGTACAAGTATTGCTGAAAGGCAAACCCGTGCGCGTTGCCAAGGTGCCCACCGTTAAATCAAACTGCGCCGGACAAATCAGCGTAGAGCCACAGGACGGTGCCTTCCTCATCAGTTTTGACGCCACCGACTGTTTGCCCGAAGAAGAAAACTTCCTCGACATACAGTTGCGCATAGAAAACAAGAAGCTGCAACAGCGTGCCATCATCGGTGTGGATGCCGATGCTACCATTAATATTGCACAAGCCGTAGTGCCCGAAGGCAAGATCATCCTCACCGCCAATGCTGTCAACAAGCAAGACCGCACCCTGACCGACATCAATATCCGCATGACTCTCAACAACCGTCAAGGCATTACCATCGGTCTGAAGAGCATCGAACTTGAAGTGCCCGAACTGACCGCCCCGTTGGTATTCGACGACATCGACGCCATCTTCGGTTCTAAAGGCATTATCCAGGTCAAAGCACTGGCAGAAGGCACGATGAAAGCCCGCACCACCAAGAAGTCGCGCTTCGCTTTCGTCAAAGGCACCATCACCGTGGTGAACCCCACCACCAATGGCGTGGAGCGCATCAAGGTGTCACTCCCCTACACCACCAACTGGGAAGAATAACCCGCAACCGTTTATAAACTATTAAATAATAACTCAAAAAACAAGAAGATTATGAAACAGCGTATTTTCAACCTGCTGCTCCTTGCAGCCATGATTCTGTGTGGTTCAACCATGGTTTCGGCACAGTCGAAAGCCCTGGCAAAGGACATCAAGAAAACCACCAAGGAATGGAAGAAGGCTGGATGGACCATGCTTGCATCAGCCTCAACCATGGATTATGCTCTGACCAAGTATCGTACCTATATTGAAGGAGACGAGGAAAACCGTATCAGCCTCATCGGCATTGCAATAGGTTCTAATCCCAAGATTGGTCGCGACAATGCTACAATGAGTGCCGTTTCCAACTATGCTATGCGTGCGAAAGCTCAGGTAGTAGGTAAAGCCAAGAGCATTGCCTCTTCAGACAATAGCAGCATGACCACCGAGGAAATTGATAAATTCGGTCAGGCTTACGAAATGGCTGTCAACACCAAGATTGCCGGTTTGGTAAAAGAACACTTCGCCATGGTTCGCAACGTGGATGGTAAGAAAGAATTCCAGGTATTCCTTTCTATCGACGAGACACAGGCCAAGAAAGCACGCGAGGCCGCAGCACGCGAAGCCAAGCAGAAAGCCGCTCTCAAGGATCTGAGCAAGGAAGTAGAAAACTTCATCGGTGAACCTGTAGCTCAGGATTAACCGACCACATATCGACAATCCGAAAGCCGACCGCAAGGCAGTCGTATGCTTCGGATTGTCGATTTTTTCATTATTCACAGACTGTTCACCATTAACACCTTCAACAATGAAAAGACTCGTTTTTCTCGCCGTAACAGCGTTGGCAAGTATTCCCTTGTCTGCTCAAGTCGTTACTGACGATTTTGACAAATTCATCCAAGAAGAGAATGCCTCGTTCGACAAATTCATCGACGATGCCAACAAGGAGTTTATCGAGTTTCTGCGCCACCCATGGAAAAAGGCAGAAGCCAAGAAACCCGTGGAGCGACATACCAAACCCGAACCTCCGAAACCTGTCATCTACGACGAGCAAAAACATCCTGAAGATACTCCACCAGTGGAACTGACCATCAAGGATATTCTCAATCAGACCACCATCGAGGGACAGCAACGTCCTACGGTAGAGGTGAAGAATGTGGATCAGTTGACCTTCGACAAACCAACACCAAAACCACAACCCAAGCCAACTCCAAAACCTACTGTGATCGTGGCTAAGCAAAATACACCCACGATCATTGGAGGTAATACACCAAAAGCAGAACCTGCGAAGCCACAGGCTACACCAGTTAAGCCGCAACCCGTGGCACCTAAAGCAGAACCGACAACACCTGCGAAACCACAGGCGACACCGGTTAAGCCGCAACCCAAGCCAAAAGCCAAACCCGCTATGCAGAGTTCGTTGCAAAAGGAATTCTACCCCAGTGTAGCCATCAACTATTGCAACACCAAACTCTATATTGACGCATCGATGAAAGGCGTTATCAATATCACCAGCAGTCAGGAATGTGCCGTTGCCGACGGTTACGAAGCATTATGCCGTTCCAACTACAAGCCTCTTATTGCCAACTGCCAGCAGGCACAGAAAGACTTCCGCCTCAACGACTGGGGAGTATTCCTCTTTGTGAAAACCGCAGCCGAAGCCTTATGCAACGATGAAAACAGCTGTATTGTCATGCAACAGTTCTTGCTCAACGAACTGGGTTACCGTGCGAAGATGGCACGTCGTGGCGATCGCAACCAGTTGTTATTGTTTGTTGCCACCGACTGCATGGTCTATGGTCACCCCTATTTCACCAAAGAGGGATTGAACTATTATAACATCAACGGCACGGAGGCCTGCACATTCTATATGTGTAATCAGGATTCGAAGAAAGCCAAGACTCCCGTTGCCATGCGCCTCAACAATGTTCCAGCCCTCAACAGCGGCGTAGTCAGTAGGCAGCGCACCAACAAAGCCGGCAATGTCAGTGTCAGCGTTAATGTTTCCAAATCGTTGATGGACTTCTATGCCTCCATGCCCCAATGCGACTATGGCGTCTATGCCAAGGCACCCGTAGCAGGCAGTTTAGCTCAAGAGGTGCTCGGCACATTACGTCCCCTTGTACAGGGAAAGAGTGAAGTTGATGCTGCCAATCTGCTATTGAACTTTGTGCAGACCGGTTTCAAATATGCTACGGATGAAGAACAGTTTGGTTTTGAGAAACCCTTTTTCGTTGAAGAACTGTTCTATTATCCTGCCTGCGACTGCGAAGACCGTTCAGTACTCTTCGGTTGGTTGGTTCGCGAACTGCTTGGCCTTGATGTCGTTTACCTCGACTATCCCAACCATATCGCCACCGCCGTACAGTTTAAAGGCGATGTGAAAGGCGATTTTCTGACCGTCGATGGCAAGCGTTACACCGTATGCGACCCCACCTATATTGGAGCTTCCATCGGTATGACCATGCCCAATCTGCGTTCAGCAGGCGTTTCCATCCTTCGCTATTAACCCTCCTGTCCGAGTTGGGGATTAGCCATCACTAGTAATAATAATGACCGACATGGTACGATGTCGGTCATTATTGTTTTCAAGGGTTATTGTGCTTTGCAAGATTCTTATACTAAAAATCTCCGCATCAGTTTGCAGGATTCAGCGGTGTCATGTGGTAGCCCATGGCAGAGAGTTGCATGGCCATTCCCATGAGATAGAGTTGGTGGAGACATTGTGTATAGGCCTGAAAAGCCTCTTTGGTGCCAGGCTGTATATGTTCGTGACGCAACATATTATCGGTGCGCGAGGCACACTCCGCCACGATGTCCTGTGTTTTTCTGCGTCCATTCTCATCGAGTCTGAGCACATCCTCCATGATATGATCATCCATCGCATCGTAGCCACGCGCATCGCGCAACAGTTCGTAAAGCTGTGGATCAGCATTATAGCGCATCCAGTCTTTGTCCCACATGTATGCGATAGCCATGCCGATAAACATCATCCATCCCAGCGAAACGGTAGGATAGGCAGCAAACTCCCTGATGCCATCAGGGAGATAAGCCTCTATCAGTTGTTTCCATCGTCCTTCTACATCAGGACATTCAGGCAGACGCTCATCCACCACTTTCATTCCCAGCAGATAACGGTGCAGGTCATCGTGCAACCGCTGTTCAAAAGTTTTTTCCATATCTTGTCTATTAGTATTCATACGTTGGCGGACAATGGCTGCATCGCCTGGCGACAGTACCTTGTCCATACTTAATCATCATCATTCAATCTACAAAGATACAACATTTCATTGGTTTTCCTATCGTTTTTCAGATAAAAAAGCTCCCATGTCATCCGACATGGGAGTAGAAAAAGGATGCATTCCGCAAATCTTCACAGACACAACATGGAAGCATCATATTGTTTGAGAGTGTTTATTCATAATCAGTCATCAGGGTAATTGAGCGTGTTTATGCTATTATTTGCGTCCCATCAAATCGTCGTTGCTCACTTGTTTGGCAGTCTTCTTGACCGATGCTTTCAGACTTCCGAAGCGATAAGACACTCCAAACTGCAGATTCCAGTTAGGACTATCAACACGCTGACTGCCGATGTAGTCACCTTTCACGTAATGGGTTTTGATATCATTGCGATAACTGCAACGCACAAAGGTGGTAAGTCGATCTTCTTTAAGGAAGGAGCGACGGAGCGACACGGAGAAGTTCTGCCATGCACAGTCATAACTGTAAAGCGTTGTCGGAGTGCCATAATCGAAATATGCAGACAGGGTCAAAGCCAGTTTGGCAGGCAGTTCCTGTGTCAGTTGATTATAGGAATCGAAGTTCCATCTATGCATGGCAAGTCCAAGCGAAGTATTGGCTTTGTCCACCCAAGTGACGGTGCTATTGCTCACGAGTTTAGTGGTTGGAGTAATCTGCCACTGGATATAAGGCACGACCTGGAAGTAGTTAACCTTACCACTATTGTCGTAACTCGACATGAAGCGATTGTCTTCCACCCATTTCACTGCGGCAATAGCATCATCGCAGAGGCTGAATGAAGCATTGAGACCGATGGTCAGTTTAGTGGTCATGAGGTTGTATCCCAACGTGAAATTATTAGCTTTCGACGTGCCCAAATGCGGATTTCCGTAGCTGACGGAAATTGGTGTTTCGTTATGATACGGGTTCAGATAACTGATGCCCGGTCTTGACAATCGCATGGTATAAGCGAGTTTCAGTGAGTTTTGATCATTGATGCGCCATGTCGTGCGAATAGACGGAACGATATCGTTGAAACGTCTGCTGAAATCATCTTGTGAACCGTCTGGCCATGATCCCTTCATGCGTGACGTCTCGTAGCGCAGTCCGGTAGCAAGGGTAAATCCACCGAGACGATATTTATATTCAGCATAGGCAGCCCCCACATCGGTCTTATGGTCAAACTTAGTAGCTGGCGAGCGTAGGAGTTCGCTGTTGAGGTATTCCCTCCTGAGGTTATCACTATTATTGAATCGCATCACATACTTACCACCCACATCTAATGAATGATGCTTGCCAAACGGACGTTCATAGTCAATCTGCAGGGTATGTTCGCTGAAGGTAGTATGATTGTCAAAAGACTGGCTGTCATATTCTCCATAGTTCAAACACTGTGACAGGTCTAAGCTTCCGTCACTATGAGAACGGGTGGTAGAAAACAGATAGTCGATGGCAAGGAGTTCGCCCTTTCTGCTGAAATTATGCTGATAGGACAGTTGCAAGTCGATATCGAAATAGCGCGCCAACACATCTCTACTGTCCATCTGCATGCTATAGATTGGATTTCCAGCAGCATCGGTCAGTCGGGTGTTTTTTATTGCATCATCTTTCACCCGATAGGCAAATCCACTTGCCGCCAGAGTCAAGAGATTGCAGGAGTCGAGTTCCAGACTGGCATCCATGCCATACCACATGTTTCTTCCCGGATTGTATGTTCTCCGTTCATCGTGGTACCGATTGTTGGTGTCGGTATAGACATAGTCGGTTGTTTCTGTCTGATGCCATTTCTGAAATGCCATACCGAAATACGGCGCGATGGTGAGTTTGCCCGTCTGTGCTGTAAGAAAGAGATTGCCATTGTATGGATTGCCACTATCTCCAAATGTCCCGTTCGAACTGACAGTACCCGTCAGTCCTTTCATCTGGCTCTGTCGGTCCATCACGATATTGAGGATGCCCACCAGTCCTTCCGCATCATATTTAGCTCCAGGTTCGGTGATGACCTCGATCCGTTTCACCATACTTGCCGGCAGTCCTTTGAAAAGTTCCTTGGCATTGTTGGTAAAAGACTGGTCAGGTCTGCCATTCTTGAATATTTTGAAATCACTCGAACCCTTGACCTTGATCGTACCATCAGCATCGACGGTAACAAACGGCACTTTCTTAAGCATCTCTATCAGCGGATTGGTCTTTGCCTCAGGGTCGGAAGCCACATCATAGCTGACGCGGTCGTCTTTAGTCTTCACCATTTGTCGCTGTGCCTTAACGGTCAGTTCGCCCAAACCCACATTTTTATAGACATCAGTAGTGTCGGTGGCTACTGCAGCAGAGTCGCTCTGCGCCTTCGCTACAGGGCATAGGAGTAGCAGTATGGCTGCCCATACATATCTTTTCATCATTGTTTTGTGTTTATGTTGTGTATGTTTATTTCTTTCCGAGATAATCTATGGCTTGTTTGAGCATTCCCTCAAGATAGATATCTCCGCGAACGGTTTTGTTCATGATATTAGTCATATCCAAAATAGTATTCTTACATGTTGTCCGTTCGCCATAGGTCAAGAGACTGCTGTGATCTTTACACAGTGCCACTATCTTAGTAGCGAGCCCCACCTGCAGCATTTTCTGGCTAGGGTATTTGATGGCATCGAGGAAAGCCACTCTGAGTAGTCCGAACTGAGTCATAAACTCCACATCATTGGTGACCTTCGACGGTTTAGCAGTCACATCATCTACCGACAGATCGTCAGCTGTTTTGCTGTCGTCTGACACACTAACCTGTTGCAGGGTTTTATTGCCCTGTTCGTCATAGCGCTCGATGATGAGCGTATTGCCAGAAAGAGTGCTACGTATGCGATTTCCCTTGGCGAGACTCGACAGGCTGTTCATCGTTACGCTTTTAGCAGCTTCTGGAGTCAGACCATAGATATGATAGTAGTAGCAGTGGAAATCCTTTCCTTCCTTAAACCACACGAAGGCATAGGCATGGCGGCGAGTAGAGTCAGACGGTTCCTTGAAAAAGGTAGAATAGTAATAATGCGACTTATTACTTCCCAATGTCACCCCATACTCATTGTTTGGCCCATACACCACTTTCTTGGTGTTGAGTGTGTTCATCTTTGCTTCAGGTTTTCTTATAAAAAAGGAATAAGCACGGTCCTGATCCTTTAACATGGCTTGTTCCATTTGTTTAATGAGGTTTTTATTGCTCTCCGGTATTTTAAACTCCGTAAACTTACAGTAAGTGGTTGGCGAGTCGGTTCGATCCTGATAATCGGAACGCGACAACAGTTCAACCGTCGAGTTTCCAATAACCTTTTGATATGCATTCTGGATTGTTTCCTGTGCCGAGGCACTTACAGTTGCCCACATGGCAACCATGGTAAGTATTATTTGTTTCATTGTTGTATAGTTATTTGCTTATTGTTCTACATATTCTTCCTCTTCGGCATCAAGGGCATCCATAGCCTGGAGGTATTGCATCTTACTATCGTTGAGTTCAACCATCTGTTGCAGTTGCATGGCTTGGAGCAAGAGTTCTGCCTGTGCCACGGCTTCATCGAGGTCAGCCTGACTGATGGCCTTGTCCACCGTCTTGGTAGTTCCAGTCTCAGCCAGATATTCTTTAGGAGGCGGTGGAACGCTGTGTAGTCGACGTATCTTCCGCTTAGTGGTTTTGGCGGGCGGTGTGATACTGTCTAATGGTATCTGACGTCGATCCACTGCCACGGTATCGGTTTCAACGGGAGTGATGGCCGGTTGACTTTGTGCTATCGGCTGCGGTTGGTCGGTAGTATGGTTCCAAAGTGTCAGTGCGCCAACCAGCAACACAGCCACCGAGGCAGCCGCCGTCATCCAGCGCAGTGGCAAGATGCGATGTTTCTTCTCAGAAGCGTCTGTTCCTACAGGACGAATGGTTGCCGTATGATCTTCCATTCCGTTTTCAAACATGCGGAACATCTCGCAATAGGCCTGCCAATCGTCGTTCGAGATTCCTTCGGGACGGTCGGCATCTGTTGCTTGACGGAAGAAGTCAGCCAGTTGTGTTTCCTGTTCAACTGTCGTTTGTCCATCCATGAAGCTTTCGAGCAGATTGATGAGTTGTTGGTTTGTCATTGTCGGTTCCTTTCTTTGATATCATTAAACAGTTTTCGGCGTGCTGCCGATAGCATGGTTGCCACAGATGCTTCGCCTATTCCCAGTAGTGCTGCAATCTCAGTGTTGGTGCGTCGTTCAGTCTGTCTGAGTCTCAACACCTGCATTTCTCTGGGTGGCAGTTGTTCGATGCGTTGTCGCAGCCATTGTTCGCTTTCCTCCCATTCCATCTTCCGGTCAGGTGTATCGGTGGTGGGAATATCGAGAGGAATGACTCTTGTCCCACTGTCTATACTGACCGATGGTCGCCGTCGTCGTTGGTGGTCAATGGCAGTATGTCGAGCCACGACAACAGCCAGTCTGACGGCATGTGTTTCGTCGTGTAGCGTATCATGCACAGCCCATAGCCTAAGCATTGTTTCGCTCGCCACATCGTCGGCATCATCGCTATCGTTCAGCATGCGCGATGCCGTTTGCCAGGCCTTCATGCGCAATTGTTTTGCCGTATGTTCAAACTGCTGTTGGTTCACCTTCAGTATCCTTCCTTGTCTTATGCCGTATAGTTTTAAGGATTTGCCACGATGCCGTTCACCGTATCATTGCCTTGGTTTCTTCCTGTTCTGTCAATCACATACGCCTGTTTTCCGTCATATCTTGTGGCATTGCTAAGATTGGTATATTTCAGTTTCTTGTCACTAACACATCCTGATCCCATGACCGATTTACTATAGTTAGCAGTTCTTCCCGATACACTAACGTCTCCTGATCCTGCCACTACGCAATTCAGTTTATCACTGCAATCCACTTGTGCCTTGACCATACCACTTCCACTCACAACGAGAGAAGCATTGACAGCTTGCAGCTCATCAACACTTATGCAACCTGACCCTGCTACATTGCATGTGGCAGTTCCTACGCTGGCATTTTTCATATGTATGGATCCAGACCCTGTCACATTCATAGTCAGCATGGATGTTTGAACTTTATACTTATCGACTTCAACCTCTGCGCTGCCTGTCACATTGAGCACATTGATTGCAGGCGAAGTGACATAGATGGTAACCGAACCGTTGTTTGATCCATTGCCCATATAATAAATGCCGCCAATCTTGGTGGTCTTGTAACCGATATTGAGGTGCTTATCTGTTTGTTTGATTTCGAGGCGATCGATTTCTTCTTTGTCACCCTCCAGACGCACACTATGTCCGCTACCTTGGATATAAACCACTTTGGCACTACCAAGGATATTCAGAACAGTAAAAGGTCGGAGTGGCTTGGTTTCCACAATCTTCGTTCCTGCTGCGACAGTCAATACTGTCAGCAGTAGTGCCAGTGTTGTTGTGATACATCTTTTGTTCATAGTCATTGTCTTTATTCTGTTTTTGCTGATAACGATTTGGGGCTTTTCCCTGCGTCTTTTATACAAATAACGAGAAAAAACAGCAGACTCAATGACAGGCAACGCGATTTAACACTATTTTAACATCATATAAACTTTTGGAATTTAACCTCGCGTTAACGCAAAGAGCCAATCGGAATTTAAGACACTTGCGCACAAGAACGAAAAAGCCACGTTGTGTAACACAACACTTTTGGCATGACATTTGTCTTTGGCAAGCATGATTTCGTATGAAAAAGAGGTATGGTAAGCGAAAAAACGCATTTAAAAACGATAAAAGGTGAGTTTTACAAAAAGATTAAGTAATTTTGCAGGTGCATATAAAATTCGTGATACGATAATATCCCGTGGCATGCTTCTTCGCTGATGAAAGATGGCACACGATATCGGTCACGCAGTCATACTACTATCACAAATCAAATATCGTGGCATGAGCCAGTCACGGTACATTATAATTAGAAACAAACAAAAAAGTAAAGTAATGAATATTTTCAACTACATCATTCAAATGGGTGCATCGGTGATGATGCCCATTCTTTTCACGATTATCGGTCTGTGTATCGGCATGAAATTTGGCAAGGCACTCAAATCTGGTCTGTATGTGGGCGTAGGATTTGTGGGCCTCGGTATTGTTACAGCTTTGCTTACCAATAATTTCAAGGATCCGCTGCAGGCTGTTGAGGATATCTTCAACCTCAACCTGAGTGTGTTTGATATGGGATGGCCTGCTGCCGCTGCTGTAGCATACAATACAGCTGTCGGTGCACTCATCATCCCTGTGTGCCTCGGTGTTAACTTCCTCATGGTAATCACCAAAACCACACGTACTGTCAATATCGACCTATGGAACTACTGGCACTTCGCTTTCATAGGTGCTGTGGTATATTTTGTGTGCGGCGAGAGTCTTGTATGGGGGTATTTTGCAGCTATCGTGTGCTACATCATCACACTCGTGATGGCAGACCTTACGGCAGAGCGCTTTCAGGAATACTACAACCTTCCAGGCATCTCCGTGCCACAGCCTTTCTGTCAGAGTTTCACACCGTTTGCCATTGCTATTGGATGGCTGCTCGACAAAATACCGGGATTCTCAAAACTCAATATCGATGCCGAGGGCTTAAAGTCAAAGTTCGGCGTTATTGGCGAACCCCTTGTACTCGGTGTGGTAGTAGGCGCATTGATAGCCACTGTAGCCCATTGGGGCGACATCACCCAGTTCGATCAGTTTATGGCAACCATGCCCGCAGGTTCTACCGCTACCGATGGTGTGATGCGCATTGTGAAGCATATTCTCTTCCTTGGCGTAACGATGGGAGCCGTGATGGAACTGATACCCCGTATCACCAAACTGTTTATCGACGGACTGATGCCTATCTCAGAGAAGACCAAAGAGGTGGTCAACAAAAAGATGAAGGGCAAGACCATCCACATCGGTATGAGTCCTGCACTCGTTATCGGTCACCCCACCGCATTGGTAGGTACTTTGTTTCTGATTCCTACCTATATCGTTATAGCAGTAATTCTGCCAGGCAACCAGTTTCTGCCCCTTGCATCGTTGGCAGGCCTGTTTTATATTTTCCCCATGATGCTTCCCTATACCAAGGGTAATGTGGTGAAGAGTTTCATCATAGGACTTATAGCATTACTCATAGGACTTTGGTTTATCACCGATATGGCTCCCGATTTTACCAAGGCCGCCGCTTCGGTATATGCGCAGACCCAAGATAATGCCGCTCATGTTCCAGAAGGATTCCTTGCAGGTAGTATGGATTTCGTTTCCGCCCTGTTTAGTTATGTCATCTATGCTCTGGTGAAGTATTTCAAATATATAGGTGCTGCCGTATTGGTAGTCATCACCCTCGCCATGATGCTGATCAACCGCAAGCGCATTATCGCTGACGAGAAAAAGAAAGTAAACAACTAATAATTATAGAAAGTAATGAAAAAGATTTTAATGACTACAGCCATTTGCCTGGCAGCCATTTCGGTGAATGCACAGTGCAAGTATAAAGGCTATGAAGTAAAAGCAGAAAACAGCTACACAAACTATTGTGTGCGACAGGCTTCAAACCCCAGAGATGCCAAGAGCTACGACACACAGCGTTTGCGTAGCGAGTATCTCATTGAGAAAATCATGGCACCAGGTGAAGTAAACTGGACCTACACCACCATCGACCGTTTCCTTGTGGGAGGTGCTATGCCAACCGATACTCCACTGAAACTCACATCAATCGAACCACTCTATGTGGATCTCAGCAAGAGTGACAATGGTCGCAATCTGCTCGACAATCGCGAAATTGGTATCATCAACGTAGGTGGTGACGGTAGCGTGACGGTTGACGGCAAGCGCTATGACCTCGCTTTCCAGGAGGCTATCTATGTAGGTAAGGGTGTAAAGGAAATCATCGTGGCAAGTAAGAACGCACAGAATCCTGCTAAGTTCTATATGAACAGTGCATGTGCCCATCAGAGCTATCCCACCAAAAAGGTGAGTCTGAAAGACGCGAAGAATATTATAGCAGGAAGTGCTGCCGAGAGCAACGACCGCGTTATCCATCAGATGATTCTCAACGGTGTGGCTGGTGTGCGCACCTGCCAGTTGCAGATGGGTATTACCGAACTCAAATCAGGATCGGTATGGAACACAATGCCTGCTCATACCCACCTCAAGCGCATGGAGGTGTATTTCTACTTCAAGGTTCCAGAAGGACAGAGCGTTTGCCATATCATGGGTGAACCACAGGAGACTCGTCTGATTTGGACAGGCAACGAACAGGCTGTTATCAATCCAGAGTGGAGTGTGCACTGCGCTGCAGGAACTTCCAACTATACTTTCATCTGGGGTATGGCTGGCGAGAACCTCATCTACAACGATATGCAAGTGGTGAAGATCACAGAATTGAAATAAGATTCACATATAAAAGCTCTTGTCTCCGGATAAGAGCTTTTTTGTATGCTCATGCCGAGCATACCCCAAATCAAAAGCCCCGTCCATGCTGACGGGGCTTTTGATTTGGGGTAAAATGATGTTATTCCTGTTCTGATGCGGCATGCAACACCTCAGAGAGCGTTGGGTGGATGTGTACCATGTCGCGCAACTGAGCGACAGTAGCATTGAGACACATCAGACTACTTACCTCCTGTATCAGGTCGGCAGCGTGAGCACCATAAGCATGACACCCCACTATGCGGTCGTCAACATCCGACAACAGTTTCAACAGGCCTTCGGCAGCATCCATCGTCAGAGCCTTGCCGTTGGCACGCCAGAATGCTTTGCGACAACGGTAGCCAGGCAATGTGGCTTTACACTGATCTTCCGACAAGCCCACACAGGCAGCTTCAGGACTTGTGAAGATGGCAGAAGGCATGATATCGAAACGAATATTGTCCTGATGTCCCGTCAGTCGGTTGACCACATGAATACCTTGCATCTCTGCTGCATGAGCCAACATCTGTTTGCCATTGACATCACCAATAGCATAAACACCGCTGACATTAGTTTCAAAGTGCTCATCTACGCTGATGCCTTTACGCTCGTCGTAGGTGATGCCGGCAACGGCAAGGTCAGCCGACACATTGGGTTTGCGACCTGTGGCAATGAGAATGGCATCAGCATCAATATCTGCGAGCGAGGTGACAGTAGTCTTCATGCGGAAGGTGATGCCTTGGCGCTCCAGGTATTTACGGAGTCGTTTGGCAATATCGCTGTCGAGCATAGGCAGACACTCCTTGAGGTATTCGATGACTGTCACCTCTGTGCCGAAGCGGTTGAACACACTGGCAAACTCCATGCCCACTACACCAGCTCCGATGATACACAAGCGACGAGGCTGTTCCTGACACTGCAAGAGTTTGGTAGAGTCCATCACCTGTGGAAGGTCGATACCTTCTACAGGAATCATCTTGCTACTACTTCCCGTAGCGATGATGATGTGTGGAGCGGTATATTCCGCATCGCCAACCTTAACCGTATGAGGTCCGGTGAACTCACCACGACCGCGTACGAGAGTGATGCCTGGCGAAGCCATGAGTTGTTCCACACCGCTACGCAATGCAGTGACCACCTCCGGCTGTCTGCCCACAGCCTCGTCGAAGGAACGAGCGTGGACATACGTTTTGGTAGGTATGCAACCACGGTTAAGGCAAGTGCCACCCACCTGATCGGCTTCGATGACAACCACCTGCAATCCTCGTTGCGCGGCAAGATGTGCGGCGCGGTAACCACCAGGCCCCGCACCGACGATGATAAGATCAGTTGTTGTCATGAATCATCTGTTTGTAGTTAACAATAGGATGCTTGGCTGCCAAGACGTCATCAACTCTTCCGATAGGCGTCTTGAGCGGTGCCGACTTGACCGTATCAGGTTGAGTCTTGGCTTCTTCTGCAATCTGTCGCATCACACTGATGAATCCGTCGATCGTGTCTTTCGACTCACTCTCCGTAGGTTCAATCATCAGTGATTCGTGGAAAAGCAATGGGAAATAGATGGTCGGAGCGTGATACCCATAGTCAAGCAACCGCTTTGCCACATCCATTGTTGTCACCCCTGTAGATTTGTCTTTCAGTCCGTCGAACACAAACTCATGTTTGCAGAGTCCGTCGATAGGCAACAGATAGACATCCTTCAGACATTCCTTGATATAGTTGGCATTGAGTGTAGCCAACGGTCCAACCATCTTGATCTGTTGGCGACCCAGTGAGAGGATATAGGCATAAGCCTTCATAACCACTCCGAAATTGCCAGCTTCATAGGGACTGACAAAAGGAAGGAAAGGTTCTAATCCGCTTCTCACTCCGACAGGACCGCTGCCAGGACCGCCACCACCGTGAGGGGTAGAGAATGTCTTGTGCAGATTGATATGCATCACATCAAAGCCCATATCGCCCGGCCGACATGCACCGAGCATAGGGTTGAGGTTAGCGCCATCATAATACATCAGTCCGCCACAGTCGTGGATGAGTTTAGCAATAGCAGGGATATCAGTTTCAAAAAGTCCCAATGTATTGGGATTGGTCATCATCATGGCAGCAATATTGTTGCCTTCCGCTTCTACAATAGCTTTCAGATCATCGAGTGACACACGACCGTCGGCAGTTGATTTCACTTCCACAATCTCCAGTCCGCATACAGCAGCCGAAGCTGGGTTAGTGCCATGTGCCGAGTCAGGTACGATGACTTTGGTACGCGCCATATCACCACGACTTTCATGATACCCTCTGATTACCATCAGTCCTGTCAGTTCACCGTGCGCTCCAGCAAAAGGCTTGAGTGTAAAGTCTGCCAGTCCGGTCAGTGCACAGAGCGCTTTCTTCAGCCGTTGGCATACTTCCTTTGCGCCCCGTGTCGTTTCAGCGGGTTGTAGCGGATGCAAGCGTGTGAACTGTGGCATAGCAGACACTTCCTCATTGATTTTAGGGTTATACTTCATGGTGCATGACCCCAGAGGATAGAATCCGTTATCCACTCCGAAATTGTTGGCCGAGAGATTGGTATAGTGACGTACCACGGTCAGCTCGTCACATTCCGGCAGTTCGGCAGAATGTTGTCGTTGCATACTTTCCGGCATGTTATAGTTGCCATACTCGTTTCTGGGCAGCGAATAGCCCTTTCTGCCAGGCTTCGACAATTCGAAGATGAGATTTCCGTATAACTTGTTGTTCATAAGGCTTTGCTGTGGATTAGAGGTTGATAAGGCTGACCAGACGGTCAATGTCAGACTTGGTGCGTTGCTCAGTGACGGCAATCATCAGTTGGTCGTCTGCCACTTTCACACCACCGAAGATACCTTCGTCGGAAAGGCATTGGAGCAGTCCGTCGAGGTCACCGTCGTAGCGTACCACAAATTCGTTGAAGAAAGGCTGTTGATAGACAAGTTGGAAACGACCTGTTGCTATCAGTTGGTCACACAGATAGTGGGCGCCGGCATACGACAGCTGTGCAGCTTCGCGCAGTCCCTCCTTGCCCATGAGCGATAGATATATGGTGACGAAGAGCGCCATCAGGCTCTGGTTAGAACAGATGTTTGATGTTGCTTTCTGTCGGCGGATATGCTGTTCGCGTGCCTGCAGCGTGAGCACGAAAGCACGTTGTCCTCTGTTGTCCTGTGTCAGTCCGACGATGCGTCCCGGCATCTTACGCAACAGTTTCTCCGTGCAACACAGATATCCCACGTATGGACCACCAAACTGCATTGGGATGCCCAGCGACTGTGCATCGCCTACTGCGATGTCAGCCCCCCATTCGCCTGGTGTTTTCAGTAGGGCGAGGTCGGCAGCAATGC
Organism: Prevotella sp. P4-119; assembly: GCF_002251345.1. Taxonomy (NCBI): domain Bacteria; kingdom Pseudomonadati; phylum Bacteroidota; class Bacteroidia; order Bacteroidales; family Prevotellaceae; genus Prevotella; species Prevotella sp. P4-119. Next base: position 77,480 of record NZ_NPJB01000085.1, read on the forward strand.
TATCGATGACAAACAGACCCTTATTGGTATGGATGAGATCGGCAAAACCGCTATAGTCCTCCACAATGCCGAAATAGTTGGGCTGTTGCACGAGAACACCAGCCACACCACCTTCCGCCAACTGTCGTTCCAGATCTTCACGGTCGGTAACACCGTCTCGTGAGGCAACAGTTCCGAGCTGGATGCCATGATAGTGTGCATAGGTCTGCATCACCTGCAGCGTCTTGGGATTGACTGTATCGCTCACCAAGAATCGGTTTTGCTTCTTTCCCGATGCCACCGCCATCATCATGGCTTCAGCGCAGGCAGTCGTGCCGTCATACATGGAAGCATTGGAGATATCCATGCCCGTCAGTTCAGCCATCATCGACTGATATTCGAAGATGTAGTGGAGCGTTCCCTGCGATATCTCCGCCTGATACGGCGTATAACTGGTCAGCAGTTCAGAACGGCTCAACAGATTGGGAATCACCGCCGGTGTATAATGGTCATAGACCCCTGCGCCGCCGAAACACATCATAGGACGGTTCATGGCGCCCAGTTGTTCAAACAGCTGGCGCACCTCGGTCTCGCTCATTTCGTCAGGCAGATCATAGTCGCCACGGAAACGGATAGCCTCCGGCACTTCTGCATAGAGGTCATCGAGACTGCTGATACCGACGCGCTGCATCATCTGTTGCAGGTCGTCGTCGGTATGTGGAAAATACTTATAGGACATAGGCATATAGGCTTTTTGCGTGAATCACTGATTGCAGAAAGCCTCGTAAGCCTTGGCATCCATCAGCTGATCCAGTTCTCCGGTATCGCTGAGTTCCACTTTGATAATCCAGTTTTCGAAAGCATCCTGATTGATGAGTTCGGGCTGGTCTTCGAGTGCTTCGTTCACTTCCAGTACAGTACCGCTTACGGGCGACAGCAAATCGCTGGCAGCCTTCACGCTCTCTACCGCACCGAAGTCTTCACCTGCTGTTATCTCATCGTCAACATCGGGCATATCCACATAGACCACATTGCCCAGTGCGTTCTGTGCATAGTCTGTGATACCGATAAAACCGGTGTTACCTTCAACACGTACATACTCGTGTGACTCGCTATAATAGAGTCCTTCAATTACTTTTGCCATAATCGTATAGTTCTTTTTAGTTATTGTATATATTTTCTCATTTCTTGTAATGCTTGTCGTAGAAGCGCTTCTTGACCACAGTTCCAGGGAACACCTTTTTGCGAATCTGCACTTCCAGTTCTGTGCCGAGTGGCGCATACTGGCTGTCGATAAGTGCCATACATACGCTCTTGTCGGTAGAGATGGTATGGTATCCTGTCGTCACAGTACCGATAGGCTGTCCGTCTTTCATCACGGTATAGCCATGACGGGGAATCGCTTTGTCTTGGAGTTCTATACCCACGAGTTTCTGGGCTACACCTTCAGCTTTCTGTTTGGCAAGGGCGTCACGTCCCACAAACTCCTCTTTATCGAGTTTGACAAACATGCCCAGTCCAGCCATGATAGGAGTGATTTCGGCAGACAGTTCATCACCGTAGAGCGGCAGTCCCACTTCGAAGCGCAGGGTGTCGCGGCATCCCAGTCCGCAAGGTGTCACGCCGGCAGCCATCAGTTTATCCCAACACTGGTTGATATAATCGGGAGTGGCATATATCTCAAAGCCATCCTCACCGGTATATCCGGTGCGCGACACGATGACGTCGCCCATGGTCTTAAAGGTGTAGAAAGTCAGTTCGCTGCATGGCAGATTGAGTATCTCTTCCATGATGCGCTCCGCTTCCGGCCCCTGCACTGCCAACTGTCCGTAGTAGTCGCTCTGATTGTCGAGTGTCACGTTGAACCCCTCGGCTTGCAACTGGATCCAAGCCCAGTCTTTGTCGATATTGGCAGCATTGATGACCAGGAAAAAGCGGTCGTCCGCCATCTTATATACCAACAGGTCATCGACCACTCCGCCATTCTCATAGCACATCATGCCATAGAGAATTTTGCCGACAGCAAGACCTTCCACATTATTGGTGAAGATATGGTTAACGTAGCGCTCAGCGTCTGTACCGCTGACGAGCACTTCGCCCATGTGGCTCACGTCGAACACACCACAATGTTGACGCACAGCTTGGTGTTCGTCAGTGATGTTGGAATACTGTATGGGCATGTCGAACCCACCAAAGGGCGAAATGAGAGCGCCCAGTGCCACGTGTTTGTCGTAAAGACAGGTGCGTTTGTTGTTCATAGGCTGTTTGAATATTTATATATTGTTGTTATTGGGTTTTTAGTATTTTGCTCAACCTGCCAGTAGGTTGACGAAGTCCTCTTTCTCAAGGTTGTAGATGATGTCGTCTATCCGGTCAGGGAGAATACATCTGATAGACTCTCTGGTAAGCGGAACACCCCGCAGTTTTTTGAGCAGTCCGTTGTCGAGATCGCCGATGAGGAAGTAGTCCCCCATCAGGTTGACATCGTGTATGACATTATGTCGCATATCGATTCTCACCTCAAATTCTCCTACGCCCTCTATCCTCTTGTGCTTCACCACGGTGTAGCGTGGGTTGTTGCCGTAGATGAAATCGTCGGTGAGATATTCCTCTTCGATATGTTCTATCTCTTCAATCTCTTTCTCTCCGAGGCAATAGGTCTCGTCGCAGAAGTGCTTGATGGCAAACTCTCTGAGTTCGTCAACATTGAGAGTGATATGGTTTTTGAGCAAGTCAATGCGCTGGCGTACGCTCTCCACCCCCTTTGAGATTAGTTTCAATTCTCCCGGTGTGATAGCCCCCACCATGTTGACGATATCTGTATCGTAGAGCAGGGTGCTATGCAGGATACTCCGGCCCGGTATGCGATAGAATGCGCTGCCCGACAGTTTTCTGTTGCCCAGCATCACATCGTTGCGCCCATTGGCTTTGGCATCGACGCCCAACCGATGGAGCATCGTGACCAGCATGCCCATATACTTGTTGAAGGTGAATCCCACCCCTTCGTCGTCGGTGATATACGACAGCATCAGGTTGTTCATATCGGCATACACACAACCCCCACCGCTCTTACGGCGGTAGGTCTGTATGTTATGGCGGCGACAGAAATCAAGGTTCACCTCGTTGTCGATCAACTGGTTTCTGCCGAATATCACGGTGGGCTCCACCTGCCAGATAAAGAAGCAGTCGGCAGCCTTCAGGTGTCTGGCCACGTATTCTTCCATAGCCAGATAGAAGGTCAGTCTCCTTGTCTTATTGTCGGGCAGTGCGATGTGCAGCATGTCTTAGCATTCTTAGTTAGTAATCAGAGGCAAATGTAGCAAGAAATTTTGAATACTGCAAATTATTTGCATATTATTTCTTGTCGTAGGCATGCAACGGATAGTCGGTGGTATAGTGGAGACCTCTGCACTCCTTGCGTTCCAACGCCCATCGTGTGATGAGATATCCCACATTGATCATGTTGCGCAGTTCGCAGATGTCCCTACTTGCCTTGACGCGCTTGAAGAGCCGTTCGGTTTCCTCATAGAGCATGTCGAGTCGGTCCCATGCCCGGTGCAGGCGCAGGTCAGAGCGCACGATGCCCACATAGTTGGACATGATCTGCGTCACTTCCTTGACCGATTGCGTGATGAGCACTTTCTCTTCGTTGGTCATAGTGCCCTCGTCGTTCCACTCCGGCACATTGGTATTATAGTCGTATTCGTCGATATGCTGCAGCGAGTGTCTGGCAGCGGCATCGGCATAGACCACCGCCTCGATGAGCGAGTTGCTTGCCAGTCGGTTGCCGCCGTGCAGTCCGGTGCATGAACACTCACCAAGGGCATAGAGCCGTTCAATGCTCGACTGTCCGTTGAGATCTACTTTGATGCCTCCACACATATAGTGTGCTGCAGGGCGCACGGGGATGTAGTCGGTGGTGATGTCGATACCTATCGACAGGCACTTCTGATAGATATTGGGGAAATGGTGGCGCGTCTCTTCTGCGGGCTTATGGGTCACGTCAAGACAGACGTGGTCCAGTCCGTGTATCTTCATCTCCTTGTCTATGGCGCGTGCCACGATGTCACGTGGTGCGAGCGACAGCCTTTCGTCGTATTTCTCCATGAAGGTTTCGCCGTTGGGCAGTTTCAGTATGCCGCCATAGCCTCGCATCGCCTCGGTGATGAGGTAGGCAGGGTGTGTCTCTTTCGGATTATGCAGTACGGTGGGGTGAAACTGCACGAACTCCATATCTGCTACCGTACCTTTGGCGCGATAGACCATGGCGATACCATCGCCAGTGGCTATCACGGGGTTCGACGTGGTGAGATATACCGCTCCGCATCCACCGGTACACATCACGGTGATTTTCGCCAAATAGGTATCTACCTTCTCTGTGTCGGGATTGAGCACGTATGCTCCGTAACACTGGATGTGTGGTGACCGTCGGGTGACGCGCACACCAAGATGATGCTGGGTGATGATCTCCACGGCAAAATGGTGCTCTTTGATATCTATGTTAGGATTGTTGCGCACCGCTTCCATCAGTCCTCGCTGTATCTCCGCACCGGTATCGTCGGCATGGTGGAGAATACGGAATTCAGAGTGGCCTCCCTCGCGGTGCAGGTCAAAGTGCCCGTCTTTCTTGTCGAAATTGACTCCCCAGTTGACGAGTTCTTCAATCTGTGACGGTGCATTACGCACCACTTGTTCCACGGCCTTAGGGTCGGAGATGTAGTCGCCGGCTATCATTGTATCTTCAATGTGCTTTTCAAAGTTATCCACTTTCAGATTAGTGACAGAGGCAACACCACCTTGCGCAAACGAGGTATTGGCCTCGTCGAGCGAACTTTTGCAAATCATACAGACGCGTCCCTTATTGGCACGTGCTATCTTCAGGGCGTAGCTCATACCTGCCACACCTGCACCTATTATGAGATAATCGTACTTATAAACCATAACGTTTCGTTATAATATTGGTGCAAAAATACTAATTTCTTATGGAAAATCGACCATCAAACCATATTATTTTGTAATTTTGCACCCATATTATGAGTAAGATTAAGATTATACTGTTATTATTGTGGGCAGCAGTGGCTGCTTCTGCCCAGGAAACAGAGGAGCCCGATACCTTTCAGGTCGATACCATCGATGTGGCACTGCCATGGCCGCGGAACATCCAGTATCGCCTCGACTCGCTGCTCCGCCACCCTATGTTTGAAACCAGCACTGTGGGTCTGGAGGTCTATGACCTGACAGCCGACTCTATATTATATAAGGTGAACGAGCACCAGATGTTGCGTCCGGCATCGACTATGAAGCTTCTCACCGCCATCACCGCCATCGACAAGTTGGGCGGCTCCTACCAATTTCGCACCCAACTCTATTATACCGGAAAGGTAGAAGACCACACCCTGACGGGCGATCTCTACTGCGTGGGCGGTTTCGATCCGCGTTTCAACATTGACGACATGAATGCCTTCGTGGAGAGTATCCGCTGCATGGGCGTAGACACGATCCGCGGCAGCATCGTGGCAGACCGCAGCATGAAGGATGCCGACCTCTTGGGCGAGGGATGGTGTTGGGACGACGACAATCCGCCGCTGTCGCCACTGACCATCGGTCGCAACACGCAGTTTGTCGATCGCTTCATCCGCCAGCTCGTTGACGACGGAGTGGTGCTCGATGTGCGCATATCCGACGGCACACTGCCCGACAGCGCCTTCCACCTCTGTTCACGTTTCCACAGCATCGACCAGATACTGTTACGCATGATGAAGCAGAGCGACAATTTCTATGCCGAAGCCATGTTCTACCAGTTGGCAGCCCATCAGGGCCACCGCCCTGCGCGCGCCAAGGATGCCGCCGCCATTGTCAAGCGGTTGATTTCCAAGGTAGGACTGGGCCATCGTCCCTACCGCATAGCCGACGGCAGTGGACTATCGCTCTACAACTATCTCTCTGCAGACCTTGAGGTGCGCCTCCTGCGCTATGCCTACCGCAACAGCACGGTCTATCTCCATCTTCTGCCCTCGCTCCCTGTGGCGGGCAGCGATGGCACCTTGCGCAACCGCATGCGCGGCTCGTTTGCCGCCGACAATGTCAAGGCAAAGACCGGAACACTCGAAGGCGTATCGGCACTGGCTGGCTATTGCACCGCTGCCAACGACCATCGCCTGTGTTTCTCCATCATCAACCAAGGTGTCATGCACACCAGCAACGCACGACGATTCCAAGACCGAGTCTGCAATGCACTTTGTGCACCTTGATGATACACAGCGCGATACATACGCGTACACGAAAGACTGTCGTCGGTAAACGACTATTCACGCTGTTGTTCCTCGGTTAGTTGATGAAAGAGAGCGGTGAATCAACAGCACCGCTTTCAGATACAGTTATTTTAGTTTTCAAAAAATTTCGACCACTCGACCACCACGTCAACCTAACACGCAGTGGTTTAGAACTTTAAGTGGTGGTCGAATCCTTAAATTTCGACCACACTTCGACCACCGCTTCGACCACACTTCAACAGCTCTTCAACCACGCGGATTGCCATCTATCAGCATCATAAATCTCTGAACAAGCATATATATCCATGTCTAAGTGGGGTATTTGAGTTTGTCAGCGCTTTTTCAAACCTTGATAATATTTTTGTCAAACGTTAGACAATACCATTGTCAAACGTTGGACAATACCATTGTCAAACGTTAGATAACACCATTGTCAAACGTTGGATAACACCTTTTTCGAACATTGAAAACACCTTTATCAAACGTTGAAAATACCTTTATCAAACATTGGACAGGACCTCTATTAAACGTTATTTCCAAATACCGATCAGTTTTATTTCTGAATGACAATTGTTATTTTTATGGATAGATATGAGCATCGCAGATATGCTTACGCCATTCTGTGGTCGAAGTGTGGTCGTAATCCCATGATTTAGGTTTTCGACCACACCATAAGACACTAACAGATAAAACATTGCAAATATCCGTGGTCGTGTGGTCGAAATTTCTTGAAAACTAAAATAACTGTACGCGAAAGCGGAGTTGCCATTCGCCCTCACCTCGACAGACTGACTTTAAGCGACAGTCCGAAATCGTGGGTAGTGGTTGGATAGCTTGCTGATGACAGCAAGGGGGTGTTGGTCTGCCGATCGTAGTAGGCGCTGAGGGTGAGCAGGCGCGACAAAGTATAGTCTGCCACAAAAGACAGGCGGAGGGCGGTATTGCCGCTGTTGGCGGCACTCGTAGCGGTAGCAATATCGCGAGAGAGGGATGCCTGACGACGCAACGAGAGGTCGAGACGCAACGAGAGGTCGTGGTTGACACCTGTCTTGACACTCTTCTGACTGTCGGGCTGTTGGCGCTGGCTGCGCTGGGCGCGGCTCACCCTACGATTGCCGGCGGTGCCGAAGAGGTTGAAGTCGCTGATGGTATATGCCATGCCTAGCACCCAGTCGTTGGAACGGCTCTCGTTGATCTGCACACTCGTAGTGGATAGGCTGACAATGCGCGTGGTGCGGTATTCGAGTTTCACACTGAGGTCGTTGTGCAGCGACACGTCGATGCCGAGCAATGGCGAGAAAGCTTCGTTCAGACTGACAGTCGGCACACTATAGTCGGCAAGCGTGGCAGCATTGGTGGCGGAGTAGCTGCCTACGGCATAGATGCTCCGATAGGCGTGTGACAGCGTGATGCTCTTGAAATGGTCTGCCACCCATGACAGCGCAGAGAGCCCCGTATAGCGTACGGTCCAATTGGGCAGCATCGATGCCAGCGAGGGGAAGAAGCTGCCACTACCTCCACTGCTGGTATAGGCGGAGAGGAAGGCGGGTATCATGACGGTGGCATGATAGGCATCGGGCACACTACCGTAGGCCGCGGCGGCTCGCTGCCGATAGCCTTCGAGCGACCGACAGAAGCGGCTGAACGAAGCGGAGCGGTATCCGCCTGTGGCACTGCCCGTGGATTCCAGTGCCGACTTGAGCGACAGGGTGGTCATAGAGAATGATCCGCTCAGCGTGGTGGGCATGCCGGAATACATATATTGTATGGTACGCGCACGTGTGTGCGTGCGACTGGCATGGAGGTCGATGCGCAACCCGCGCAGGGGTTCCAGCACGGCGCGCAACTGCAAGTCGGTGGTGTGGTTGGCAGTGGCTGGCGATGCGATGCTATCGACTGTGAGCAGCCATCCGCGGTCGAGGGCTCGACTGACATAGGTATCATCTACCGTGCCGAAGGCGAAGGCGAGACCAGGTGCCATCAGATGGCCGCCTCGCTGTCCGAAAACATCACCTATGGTGGGAAGGAAGCCGGGCACCGACAGCGAGTAGTCGTCTCGATAAGTGAGACTGGCGGAGCGCACCATCATAAGTACCTGGGTGGCTGACTGCAGGGAGCGATACCACCACTGGCGGTCTAAGGGTGGGCGCTCGGCTACCGACAGCAGGATAGTGGCGGTGTCGCGAGAGTCGATGCGCAACTGGCGGCGGTCAAGCAGCTTATAGCGCAGGGGGTAGGTGCGCCCGTCGCGAGTGCGTGCGGTGACAATGAGTCGGCGCGTGGCCTTGTCGTGGGTCACTATGGTAACGGTGTCTGCCGACAGTCTGACTTCGCGTTGCCACGTACCTTGGTTTTTGGGTAGGATGCGCTCTTCTCTGCTCTTCGGCTGCGGCCTCTTTGCCGCAGTTCTGCCACGCACTGTCGGCTGTCTGCCGACAGTCTGCCATTTGGCACGCTGCTGATTGAGGCGGCGCAGAAAGGGCACGTGGTTATAGAGGGTCTCCATATTGAATGTGGCAGAGAGGCTGACCTGTCGGTTGGTGGTGATGGTATGTCCCAGACTGGTACCGTCGTCGAGTTCTGTGCCGCGCAGCCAACTATAGTGGGCGTCGTACTTGGCAGTGCCGGTCACCCAGTCGAAGACGGGCAACAGGCTGAGTGGCCACTGCAGGGTAGCTGAGAAGCGCTGCTGATAGTCGAGCGGTTCGCCAAAGCGGCGGATGCTCTGCCATACCGAGTCTTTCCAGGCCTGATACTGTTCGGGATAGAGGTCTTTGTTGACGGGGGTGTAGGGTTCTTCTATCTGTGCGTGGGTGGCAGACTGGAAATCGAGGTGGAGGCGCTGGGTGAGATCCCAGCGTACGGCAAACTCGCGATTCCACAGAAACTGCTGACTGAAGGTTAGGGGTAGCTGTTGGCCGCCTATGCTCTCCATGTCGCGCTCTTGCAGTTCGTAGTAGTTGCGCAGCATCTCGGTATTGAACGAGATGCTCTGCGGTAGCCAGTTCACTCCTAACTGTCTGGGATATTGCGCCCATTGGGAGCGGCCCTTGATCTTACGGAACGGTACCCAGGGCTTCACCACGGGTTCATAGACATAGTTGAAAGCACCACGCCACTGATCTTCCTTCTCATAGACCGTGGTCTCGCCACTGGTCTGGCGGTGGGAGTGGCTGTAGGAGAACGAGAAATTGGCAGGGTCGTAGGGCATGGGGGCTTTTCTTGAACGGATGCCGACACGCACATTAGACAGCGACAGATTGGTATTGGTGGTGCGGGTGACGGCGATACGCTCGATGGAATCGCGCTCCTGCTTGTTGGCTGCGGCATCGAGTGCCTCGTCGAGGGTCAGGTCAGTATCGAGCGGATTGTATTTCGGACGGGTTTCCTCTTTCGTCACCGAATAGTATAGCGGTGCCGACACCTTGGCTTTGTCGGGGAAGAAGCGTCCCAGTTCGATACTGGCGGTGACTGAATAGGTCTTGTAATCGTCAGTGGAGCGCTGTAACACGCTCTCTTCGAGTCCGCCAAATCCGCTGGTCATCATCCTTCCACTGACATTGACCGTCCCCACATCGGAGAGTTGCATATTCATGGCGCCACTCACAGCCCAGCCTCCATTGTCGTTGAAGTCGCGCAGACGGAGCTCATTGACCCACACCTCTCCCGACTTTTGCGTGCCCGACTTGTTGCGCACACCGATCATCAGCGTTCTGACCTCACCGAGCGACGGATTGCCGAGGATGCTTACCGTGCAACCGGTATGGCTGGCATCGGGCTCTGAGTAGATTTGCGTGAACACAGCCCCACCCTGTGCCCTTGACTTGTTGCGCTGTCGCTTGAGACGGGTAAAGGCGGAGAGGTTGACATCGAGCATATTGGCCTCTGGCCACACAGCCCTGCGATCGTCGATGCTGTATTTGTTGTAGTCGTTGCGATCGGGGGTCAGCGTCAACGGTATCTCGTACTCATAATAGTTGTTTTTATAATCGCTGCCCAACCGCACGAATACTGCCAAATCGCCATGTTGCAAGTCTGTGGCATCATCAATGAGGTGGTTGGCATGGACAAACATCTGCAGATTTCTATAACGGCGCAGGTCGAGCATAGTGTTCTTATAGACCGCCTTCGACTCGGCGGGTGCGAGATTACGCACCACGAGGTTCATCGCCTGCTCGTTGTCTTCCACGAGTTGCGGTTGGGAGGGGTCGGTAACACGACTGATGCCTGGCGGCAAGACATAGTTGACGGGACGCTTGTCGTTGTTTTCCTCAATATTCACCGCACTGACCTCGATGGTTCCTGTAGTCGCGCCATTGGTCAGGGGCTGCTGATAGATGCGCCATTCGCCACGCACCAAATCGAGAGAGCCGAAGCGCAACACCACCGGGCGGCGAAACTGGGTGAGAAACATGCGCATGAAGCGGATGCTGGTGAAGTCGTTGATATTGCCCACCCGCTGGTCATACTGGCTGAGGGGAATGCGAAACTGATACCACCGGACGGTTTCACTCGTTCCGTTGCGCAGCGGCACCGTTGTCTCGCGAATGTCGGTGATATGGTTATATCCCAGGCGCATATCCTCTGGGCGTATGCTGACACGATACTGGTAATAGCGTTCGTATTCGTTGAGCGTATAGTCCTGATTGATATCCTCCACATCGGGCGTGGTCTTATAGCTGGTATCATAGCCTTCGGTCTGACTGTCGGAATCGGGCGAATTGCCTTGCGGCATGTTGATTCGCTTATAGCGTTCAAGGATGGAGGTCTTGCGCTCATCGTAATCGCGACCACGGTAATAGTGGTAGTTGTCGTTTGCGGGATCGGCATGGATGGCGGCACGCACACTGTCATTGACCTGCACACCTTCTAAGAAGCGGACATACGCTGGTTGGGAGCGTTCCTCTTCATCAGTCAGTCCGTTGAGTCCCACATCTTGTTTGAGGCGTGCTCCGGCTGTTGTAGCAAAGGCGTAGGTCTCTGTCGGCTGCTGGGGCACCTTACCCCATGCTGTGCGGATGAACGATCCCTGTCCGTCAACAGGCATATTGCTCTCCGAGAATTTCTTGCCGTCGCGCAAGACGTCCTCACTCACCTCACCAAGATTGATGTAGAGGTCGCCACCGTAATCAGCAGCACCGCCATCGCGGTCGGCATAGATAAAGGGGTCGAGCAACCAAAATTCCACATATTCAATATTGGCGGTTTCGAAATCATTGGTATCCAGGCGGCGCATCATGCCTCCCCATCGCTGTTGCGGATTGCGCAAGTGTCCATCGGCGGTGAGGTCGGTAGTGAGGTTGTAGGCTCCGCGCTCTTCGGGATAATAAGCCAAATCGAGGATGGGCAGCGTGGCTGTCACACCACTGTAAGTGCTCTGCTGACGGTTGGGATAGAGTTCGCTAACATAGACTGATCTCACATAGTGGTTAGACAACTGCTGGAGGTCGCTCTTGATATGGCTGGGGGTGAGCGACGACGAGCGATAGGTGAAGATAGGATCGATATTATACCATGCCAGCAAGGCACGGTTGAAACCACTTGTCACTGAGTCGCGGTCGGCATGTTCGGGAAACATGCTCGGCACGCTCGACATCACCCATGCCTTGGGGTCGCTGACGTCAATGCCGTTTTTGGCATTCTCGAAATCATCAATATACGAGGCATGGCTCTGCGTGCCGCCTGCCTGACCTGCCAAGAGTTGGGCGAACTCGCCAGTGAAAGAGAGTTGTGAGGGTTTTGTGCAATGGAGGAAGGGCAGACGGTTGAGCATATTGGTGAGCCATTGACTCTCCTGTCGCCAGTTGATGTTGAGTCCCCACAACATGTTGCGCAGCGGTTCGCTACCCATAGTCACCTTCGAGGTCAGCGGTTGCTCGGTCAGATACTGTAATGTGCCGCCCAACTGCAATGCCTTACTGACGTCATACTGCCAGTTGAGTCCTAACATGGTTTTGCGCTGCATACCATAGTCGGTATCGCTCTCCAGTGATACATTGACATTGGTGCCGGCATCGATAATGCTCTGGTTGAGAATGGTCACCTCACCCACAGCATAGTCAACACTATAGTCTGATCCTTCAGTCAGTACCACACCGCCGGCAGTCACCACCACCGACCCTTGCGGCACATTATAAGCACCGAGCGAGATGACATTGGCTGACGTTCCCCGATACTGACCGACAAGCATATACTTATTCTTCTCTGCCATCTGCCGTGCTGCCGTTCGGGTGGTGTCATAGAGTTCGGCAAACACATAGCGTTCAGCCTCATCGGCACTGACACCATGAGAGGTGAGATAGCGACGCAAGGTCTGGCCGAAGGGTTCGACTGCTGGCAGGAATACACGGCCGTCGCCGACGGTGTAGTCCTCAACATAATCGAAATAACCATTACTATTGGGGCGATTGTTGTTGTCAAGACGGTCGCATCCCAATACCCGCAACAGGGGAGTATCTTTAACCTGCTGCACGGGGATGTAGTTGAGCCATACACCAGTAGTATCGCTTTGATACTTGATATCGAGACGAAACTTAGTACGCTCCACCTGAGATGCCAGATAATACACATTCTTCATCATCAACCGCCAGTTGGGCTGCATCGGATGGTTGCTGGTATTCTTCAGCGATTTAACGAATATAGCTTCTGAAGAATTGGTGTGGTCGGATGCGAATTCACCCACTTGGTAAACCCGACCGCCTGAGGTATATTCGAAAGCTACGGCAAGCACCTGATCGGGTTGTAAGGTAGTATGGAGCGATATATAGCCAAGGGCACTGTTGACTGTATATTCCGAACTATTGAGCAGACGGGCGGAAGAGAGTTTCTCGTAATCGCTACCGCCCGTAAACTGAGGCACTCCATCAAGCACCGTCGTCGTTTGTTCCGACTGACGTGCTGCGACATAGTCGGTGGTCATGGCTTGATATTCGCCATTGGCGGTATTGGCAGGAACAGAAGAAACGGTTCCGCCACTGCCCCAGCGCGTCGAACGACTCTCACCAAGATCGGCAAGGGCTATGATATTGCGAGTATTGGCGGTAGTACCCGTCTTGTTGGTCACCCACACCTCCACTCTTGTAATTTGGATGCCTGTAGTGAGATTGGGCAACTGTTGCATGGCGGCATCATAGTGTTCACGAAAATACTGGGCAAGGAAGAAGTGACGATTCTCTTCATAATCTGCCACATTGATTTCAAAAGGTGTCAGCTGTACGCCTCCCTTTGATGAGACACTGGTGGTTGATGATTTCTTCTGCGAAAAGACGGTCTGCAGTTTCAACCGTCCAAACTGCATATCGGTACGTACGCCGAAGAGGCTCGATGCACCCTTGATCAGTGAGTTTTGCGAAGGGAAGGTGATATTGCCTGCCTCAATGAGTTTGATGATCTCATCTTCCTTTCCCTCATAACGCAACTTGATATTCTTGGTATCGAAGTCGAAGGTGGCATCGGTGTTGTAGTTGAGGTTCATATTCAACTTATCACCTACCTTTCCCGTCACATTAAGGTTGATCTTCTCGTCAAAGTCTATGGATTTTGTTCGGCGATTGCGTACTGGCAACGACGGATTGTCGATATTCTTGATATTGCCACCCAGTTTCAGTTCTGCCGTTCCCATCATCTTGATGCGCACACCACCGGGACCAAATATCTTGTCGGCTGGACCGAGATCAAAATGCATGTCGGCAAAATCAAACTTGTTTTTCCCCTTGGTTGCCACATTTTCGGCATTCTTCTGGCGAAAGAAGGTGCCCATCCTTCGTTTGAGCGACCACTGTCCATACTCATCAGGGGACATCAGCAGGGGAGTAGTCAGATAGCGCCCTCCCATCTTCTGGCCTACAACATAAGTGTTGGCGGTGTCGTCATAGTCCACCTGGAGCGCAATATTACGCGGCATGCGAAGGTCAAGGGGGATGGTGTCGAGGTCGGCAACAGACCTGGGGGCGGTGCGCTGCGGAGTCCATCGGGGCTTTACCACACTATCGACCACGCTGTCGGCAACAACGGGCAACGGCACCGTCGGTACTTCCAACGGTGCCTGCTTGTGCTGTTGAGCCATGGCAAAAGCACCAATGCTCAGCATCACCATGGCGATATGACCTACCCTAAACGCCAATCGCTTCTTGTTTTGTTTATTTGATTTGTTTTAATGCCAGTTTCACAACCTGCTCCACTGGCGCATCGGGCTGATCCTTCAATATCTGCACCACGACTTTCTGCGTAGGAGCAGGCGAGAATCCCAACATAGTAAGGGCTGCCACTGCTTCGTCTCTGACAGCAGTATCAACAGCGACAGCTACCGATCCGCCAGCAGGCAGTTCGTCGGCAATGCCCAAGGCTACTATCTTATCTTTCAGATCAACAATGATACGTTGGGCAGTTTTCAGTCCGATACCCTTGATGCTCTTGATAAGTCGCTCATCACCGGTGGAGATCGCTGCACACAATTCTGCCACACTCATCGATGACAGCACCATTCGGGCTGTATTTGCCCCCACACCGCTAACAGTAATAAGCAGTTGAAACATCTCGCGCTCCTTCTTACCTGAAAATCCATAGAGCACATAAGCATCTTCGCGGATAGCCTCATAGACATAGAGTTTCACGGTGTTCTTTCCCTGTATCGCACTATACGTGGTGAGCGATATGCTCATGGCATAGCCCACACCGGCAGCCTCAACAGTGGCTGAGGCAGGACTGAGCTCTGCCAGTTCGCCTTTAATATAATCTATCATAACTTATAATTTTGTATTAATACAATAGTTATAACGCTTGTTGGTGACGATTTATTGTGTGAGACGCCCACAAATCTTCAAATTGTCAGAATTGAAGGTCAGAGAAGAAAATATTCCGCCAAACTGTAACGATTCTCATGCAAAAAGTGTAATTTTGCACACAGACAGACAATAAGACAACTCAAAACAAGATACAAACATGAAGAAAATTCGCGCTGCCGTAGTTGGTTACGGCAACATCGGCAAATACGCCGTAGAAGCTCTTGAAGCCGCTGAAGACTTCGAGATTGCAGGAATCGTCCGCAGAAACGGAGCAGACAACAAACCCGCAGAACTGGCTGCATACCCCGTGGTCAAGGATATCAAGGAACTGAAAGATGTAGATGTAGCCATTCTTGCCACTCCTACTCGATCATGTGAAGAACATGCCATGCAGATTCTGCCTCTGGGCATCAACACCGTCGATTCGTTTGATATACATACCAATATCCGTGGTTATCGCGAAAGACTGATGGAGGTTAACAAGAAAACCGGTACTGTCAGTGTGATTGCTGCGGGATGGGATCCAGGATCAGACTCTATCGTACGTACGCTCATGCAGAGCCTCGCACCAAAAGGTCTGACCTATACCAATTTCGGACCAGGAATGTCTATGGGACACTCAGTATGCGTTCGTTCGAAAGCGGGTGTAAAGAATGCACTCTCTATGACTATTCCTTTGGGCGAGGGCATACATCGCCGCATGGTATATGTAGAATTGGAAGACGGTGCCAAGCTTGATGAGGTGACAGCTGCCATTAAAGCCGATCCATACTTTGCCAACGATGAAACACACGTCTTTGCCGTTGAATCAGTGGATGCTGTTCGCGATATGGGTCATGGCGTACATCTTGTGCGCAAAGGTGTAAGTGGAAAGACTCAGAACCAGCGTTTTGAATTCGATATGAGCATCAACAACCCTGCGCTCACTGCTCAGGTATTGGTCAATGTGGCTCGTGCCTCCATGCGTCAGCAACCCGGTTGCTACACCATGGTTGAACTGCCGGTCATTGACATGCTGCCCGGTGAACGCGCAGACCTTATCGAACATTTAGTATAACTCTATAAACGGAAGCCTGAGTCACAGCTATTTTCATAACAGCTACCAGCTTAGGCTTCCGTTATTTTCTATTCATTATAACTGTATGCACCACCTTGAAATCTCCGACGAACAGTCACTCGACAATGCCGGCATCCGTGTCACAGCCGTACGCCTGATGGTATGGCGCACCATACGCCATGGTTTCAGTGATGCTTTTAGTCTGGCAGATGTTGAAAAGGCCCTGCCTACAGTTGATCGCTCCACCCTGTTTCGCACACTCACCCTCTTTGCCAGTGTGCATCTGCTCCATGATATTGACGATGGAACGGGCATGCAGAAATATTGCGTCTGCCATTTTGACGATACCCGACAGTGTGACGGCCATGTTCATCTGACTTGTCGCAAATGCAACCGCACCTATTGTCTGACAAGCATACGCATACCCCATGTTCCACTACCCGATGGCTTTGTAATGGAAGAGGCGGAATATATCGTAAAAGGCATCTGTGCCGAATGTGCTAAAGCGGGGAAATAACATTTTTTACTATGCGGTGATCTGCCATTCACCAATTAGGAGCCGACATACCACACACCTATTCTGTATTTGAAGATAGAAGAGACCAACGTAAACGAACTATGCGAAAAGGCAATAGCAGGACACCGACACTATAGAGACTGACCGTCACCGCACTTTACAGGCCATCAATGAAATGCTTGCCAACGCTATTA
This sequence comes from Prevotella sp. P4-119, assembly GCF_002251345.1. Lineage (NCBI taxonomy): Bacteria > Pseudomonadati > Bacteroidota > Bacteroidia > Bacteroidales > Prevotellaceae > Prevotella > Prevotella sp. P4-119. The sequence continues at coordinate 94,282 of NZ_NPJB01000085.1, forward strand.
AGAATACCACGAAGGGAAGTATCCTTTTGGATTGTCGCAAGATAGACCAAGGAACAGACAGTATCGCTTTCTGCGTCACCGATACAGGATGTGGTATTGCCCACAAACATCATAAAACGTTGTTTGAAAGATTCGTCAAACTCGATTCCAACAAACAAGGTGCCGGATTGGGACTATACATCTGCCTTACCATTGCTACCAAACTGGGCGGATCAATCACAAACAGCTACAACGTTAGAAGAACAACAATAAGAAAATAAGCACTACTATAAACAAATAAAAAAAGTATGAAAAAAACTATCACATCTATGCTGACTTTGTTGGCACTCTGCATGCCAGCACTATTGTCAGCGCAAGACTATCAGAAGTATTACAACCAGACTCCAGTCACGTTAAACCAACCACAACAGGTCAACATCCCCAGCCGAAGCATCACGCTGACAGAGGCAGGCGGAATAGGCGACGGTGTTACCCTCTGCACCAAAGCCATCCAGGATGCCATCGACAAGTTGGCACAACAAGGCGGTGGACACCTCATAGTACCAACAGGCGTTTGGCTGACTGGTCCTATCGAACTGAAAGACCACATCGATCTGCATTTGGAAAAGAATGCCATCATCTATTTCTCACCTGACAAAAGCATCTATCGCGATGCAGATACCAAAGCCCGGAGAGTATATCCATGCATCCGTGCCGAGAAACGTACTGACATTGCCATTACCGGAGAAGGTATCATTGACGGCAACGGTGCCCAATGGCGTCCCGTAAAGCGATCAAAAGTAAGCGATACAGAATGGAGCCAGTTTAAGAGTATGGGCGGACAGGAGATGAAAGATGGCACACTCTGGTATCCTTGGCAGATGCGCAACAGCTATCCTGACATTGCCAAATCGCCCGTAGCACAGGAGCAGATGCGCAACGACCTTGTGAGATTTGAAAAATGCAAAAGAGTTTTGTTCCAAGGCGTTACCTTCCAAAACTCGCCCAGATTCCACGTACATCCATGCTATTCTTCAGACATCATCATCGACGGCATCACCGTGCGTTGCCCTTGGAATGCACAGAATGGCGACGGCATCGATCTCTCCGACTGTCAACGTGTGCTGGTTGTCAATTCCACAGTCAATGTGGGCGACGACGGTATCTGCCTGAAGAGCGGACGTCCCAAAGCTTCTGCTGTATCAGGATGTGAAGACATTCTGGTAGAGAACAACACAGTATATCACGCACATGGAGCCTTTGTACTGGGTAGTGAGACAGCAGCCGGTGTGCGTCGTGTAGTGGCACGCAACTGCCGTTTTGCCGGAACAGATACCGGTTTGCGCTTCAAGAGCGGTGTAGGCCGTGGCGGTGAGACCAGCCAACTCTACATCAGCAATATCGTCATGACAGACATCAAAGACGAAGCCGTTGTTTTCCAGTGCGACTATGTCAATCGGCCAGCAGGAGCATCCGATGCCAAAGCATTGGCTCCAAAGGGTGATGAAGCACAATTTGTGCCCCATTTCCAAGATATCCATATCGACAATATCATCTGCCGTGGTGCAGAGACAGCCATCAAAGCGCATGGTATAGAAGGCATGCAATGCGTACGCGATATCAATATCAGCAACTCCACCTTCGTCTATAGCAAAAAGGGAGAAGACATTGATACAGCCAGTGCATCCGTAAAACTGACCAATGTACGTCTGCTTAGCGATAAGAAACAATAACATGGCATAAAACTCCAATGATTGATAGTAGATAAAAAGCCTATCAATTATCATACAAAACCAAAGGTTAATGGGCAGAAATTCAGTTCTGCCCATTATTATTTCATTCAAAATTGCTAAAATATCACAAAAACCAGCCACAGACCGCAAATATCACACGAAGCCATGCATCAGTTAGCACATTTTTTCGTAACTTTGCAGCCTAATAGAGACAATATATTGTAATATAGCTATATAAACAACTAAGCGTAACACACTAATGAAATTAGACACATTGACCGCCATCTCGCCTATTGACGGACGTTACAGAAACAAAACAGAACAGTTGGCAGGATTTTTCTCAGAGTATGCACTCATCAAATACAGAGTGCGCGTAGAGATTGAATATTTCATCACACTCTGCGAGCTACCCTTGCCACAATTGGAGGATTTTGACCATAACCTATTCGAAACACTCCGCAACATCTACCGCAATTTCTCAGAAGAGAATGCCGGACGCGTAAAGGAAATCGAGAAGACAACCAACCACGACGTGAAAGCTGTGGAGTATTTCATCAAGGAAGAACTCGACAAGATTGGCAATTTCGACAAGTATAAGGAGTTTATTCATTTCGGACTGACTTCACAGGACATCAACAACACCAGCGTTCCCCTCTCTATCAAGGAAGCACTCGAACAGGTGTATTATCCTATGGTAGAAGAGCTCATCGAACAGCTCAACGACTATGCCGAACAATGGAAAAACGTTCCTATGCTCGCCAAGACACACGGACAGCCCGCTTCTCCCACACGTTTGGGTAAAGAGGTTATGGTATATGTCTATCGCCTTGAAGAACAGTTGCGTGGATTGAAAGACACTCCCATTACCGCCAAATTCGGTGGTGCAACCGGTAATTACAACGCCCACCATGTGGCTTACCCACAATACGACTGGCGCGAATTCGGTAACAAGTTTGTGGCTGAGAAACTCGGATTAGAGCGTGAACAGTGGACCACTCAGATTTCTAACTACGACTGGATGGGCGCTATCTTTGATGCCATGCGCCGCATCAACACCATCATCATCGATCTCGATCGCGACTTCTGGATGTATATCTCTATGGAATACTTCAAGCAGAAGATCAAGGCTGGAGAGGTTGGTTCGAGCGCTATGCCTCATAAAGTGAACCCCATCGACTATGAAAATTCAGAAGGCAACCTCGGCATTGCCAATGCCATTCTGCAATTCTTAGCCCAGAAATTGCCCGTCAGCCGCCTGCAGCGCGACCTGACCGACTCTACTGTATTGCGCAACGTCGGCGTGCCTATGGGACATGCTGTCATTGCCATACAGAGCACACTGAAAGGCTTACGCAAACTCATTCTCAACGAAGAGAAGATAGAGGCAGACCTCGACAACACATGGGCTGTGGTAGCAGAAGCCATCCAAACTATCCTGCGCCGCGAAGCATACCCCCACCCCTACGAGGCTCTGAAGGCATTGACTCGTACTAACCAGAAGATGACCCCAGAACTGATTCACGAATTCATTGCAGGTCTGGATGTCAGCGATGAGGTAAAAGAGGAACTTATGGCTATTACACCAATGAATTATACAGGCATTTAAAGTATTAACCCCCAAAGAGGAACCGTGAGGTTCCCGAAAAAGAAAGGAAACAACAATTATGGATTTCGAAAACGAGAAGAAGACAGAAGAACAATCTGCAAACCAGCAGGGCGCCAGCAACCGAGAGGGTTACTCCAACCAACAGAACACTTATCGACAGGGGCGTTCACCACGTCCCCGTATTCATCAACAGACACGCACCTATAACCAGGGCGGCTACAACCGCAGTCAGAACGATGATGAAGGCGGTTTCCGTCCAGAAGGATTCGGTGCCGGACTTCAGAACAATAACGCCCAGCGTTCCTATCGTCCCCGCTACAACAATCAGCAGGATGGTGAACAGGGCGGATACCAGCCACGTCAGCAAGGTGGATACCAGCAGCGTGGAGGATATAACAACAACCGCGGTGGTTACCAGCAGCGTGGCGGATATCAGCAGCGCGGCGGTTACAACAACAACCGTGGATATAATCGCGGATACAACAACAATCAGCAGGACGGAGAACAGGGCGGCTACCAATCACGCCAGCAAGGCGACTTCCAGCAGGGAGGTTATCAGCAGCAAGGCGGATATCAGCAGCGCGGCGGTTACCAACAGCGCGGCGGTTACAACAACCGCGGTGGATACCAGCAGCAGGGTGGATATCAGCAGCGTGGCGGTTACAACAACCGCGGCGGATACCAGCAGCAGGGTGGTTACCAGCAGCGTGGCGGATATAACAACAACCGCGGATATAATCGTCAGCGCACTGCAGACTATGATCCCAATGCAAAGTACAGCTTCAAGAAGCGTATAGAATATAAAGAGGAGAACTACGATCCCAACGAGCCCATCCGTTTGAACAAATTCCTTGCCAACGCCGGTGTTTGCAGCCGTCGTGAAGCTGATGATTTCATCCAGGCAGGTGTAGTGACCGTCAACGGAGAAGTGGTAACCGAATTGGGCACCAAGGTATTGCGCACCGACGAAGTGAAGTTCCACGACACTCCTGTCACTCCAGAGAAGAAAGTCTATGTGCTGCTCAACAAGCCCAAAGACTACGTGACCACCAGCGACGATCCTCAACAGCGTAAGATTGTGATGGATCTCGTCAAGGATGCTTGTCCTGAGCGCATCTATCCTGTAGGTCGTCTCGACCGCAACACCACCGGTGTGCTTCTGCTCACCAACGATGGTGACTTGGCATCGAAACTGACCCATCCTAAGTTCCTCAAGAAAAAGATTTATCACGTTTATCTCGATAAGAACGTGACTGCCCATGATATGCAGCAGATTGCCGAAGGTATCACCCTCGACGACGGTGACATCAAAGCCGACGACATCCAGTATGCAGACCCTGTTGACAAGAAGCAGGTGGGCATCGAGATCCACTCTGGTAAAAACCGCATTGTACGCCGTATCTTCGAGAGCCTCGGCTATAAAGTAACCAAGCTCGACCGTGTACAGTTTGCCGGACTTACCAAGAAGAACCTGCGTCGTGGCGACTGGCGCTACCTGACAGAGGAAGAGGTAGATCGTCTGCGCATGGGTGCTTACGAATAAACCAACAACGACTCACTGAAAATATAACAAGTGATGAAAAGAACTAAGATAGTAGATGTACTGAAGAGTACAGACTTTGGAAAAGATGTTTGTGTAAAGGGATGGGTACGTACCCACCGTAGTTCGAAGGCCGTTGACTTCATTGCCCTCAACGACGGAAGCACCATCAACAACGTACAAATCGTTGTTAACCCTTCACAGTTTGATGAAGAAATGCTCAAGCAGATTACCACTGGTGCATGTATCTGTGCCACTGGTATTTTGGTAGAGAGTCTGGGTGCTGGTCAGAGCAGTGAAATTCAGGCCAAGACCTTGGAAATCTATGGTCTCTGCGATAACACTTATCCCATGCAGAAGAAAGGCCAGTCGTTTGAGGTGATGCGCAAGAATGCACACCTCCGTCTGCGTACCAATACTTTCGGTGCTGTGATGCGCATACGCCACAACATGGCTATTGCCATCCACCAATACTTCCATGAGCATGGCTTCTTCTATTTCCACACACCACTGATTACTGCCAGCGACTGCGAAGGTGCCGGACAGATGTTCCAGGTGACCACCAAGAATCTCTACGACCTGAAAAAGGACGAGAACGGTAGCATCATCTATGACGATGACTTCTTTGGCAAGCAGACTTCACTGACCGTCAGCGGACAGTTGGAGGGTGAGCTCGGTGCCACCGCACTGGGTGCCATCTATACTTTCGGTCCAACCTTCCGTGCTGAGAATTCCAATACTCCACGCCACTTGGCTGAGTTTTGGATGATTGAGCCAGAAGTCGCCTTCATCGACCTCAACGATCTGATGGACCTTGAGGAAGACTTCATCAAGTATTGCGTGCGTTGGGCTTTGGAAAACTGTAAGGATGACCTTGCTTTCCTCAACAAGATGATCGACAAGACGCTGATTGAGCGCTTGGAGGGCGTATTGAAAGACAGCTTCGTGCGTCTGCCCTACACCAAGGGTATTGAGATTCTGGAAGAGGCTGTGAAGAACGGTAAGAAGTTTGAATTCCCTGTATCGTGGGGTATGGACCTCGCTTCCGAGCATGAGCGTTTCCTTGTGGAGGAACACTTCAAGAAGCCAGTCATCATGACCGACTACCCACGCGACATCAAGGCTTTCTATATGAAGCAGAACAACGACAGCGAAGAACGCCGTACCGTTCAAGGCACCGATGTGCTGTTCCCACAGATTGGCGAAATCATTGGTGGTTCTGTTCGTGAGGAGAGTTACGACAAACTGATGGCTGAAATCGAGCGTCGCCAGATTCCTATGAAGGATATGTGGTGGTATCTCGACACCCGTCGCTATGGCAGTTGTCCTCACGGCGGTTTCGGTCTCGGTTTCGAGCGCCTCATCCTGTTTGTCACCGGCATGCAGAATATCCGCGACGTGATTCCTTTCCCACGTACTCCAAAGACAGCTGATTTCTAAATCACACATAGCAAGATGAAAGACGGCACCCTTCACGGGATGCCGTCTTTTTCGTTGATAGACAAAAGAAGAATGTTTCGATGCTATCGAATGCACCATATATATAATGTACGTACGCGCACGCACACGCGACGTTATGATTTTGTTAACATCAAACACCCAACTTGCATAATATCCTATACGACATCGACTTACGTGGGTGTTCGATGATGACAGGATAGTTTTCAAACAGTGGCAACACCTTTATCAAACGTTGAAAACACCTTTATCAAACGTTGAAAACACTTTTATCAAACGTTGAAAACACTTTTATCAAACGTTGGATAACACTTTTATCAAACGTTGGATAATACCTTTATCAAACGTTGGATAATACCTTTATCAAACGTTGGATAATACCTTTATCAAACGTTGGATAATACTTTGATCTATTATGCACTCTTATACAATATTACACAACATCGCTATACAACGTTTCCTAATGTATTCGCTGACTCACACTTGGTAGTTTGGGTTGTCGATAGTAAAAACGTTGGTCGGTGGTCGATGGGTGGTCGAAACAAAGGCAATCGACCACCACTTAAAGTATTGTGCAATAACGTCTTACACTATAGTGGTGGTCGAGTGGTCGAAATTTTCTAAAAACTAAAATTTAGGTGTGCACAGTCATGCTGTGCAATATTGTCACAGTTTGCAGGTAACCTGTAATAGGAGGATCAACCTGCTGCATGCACACATTTCATATTGGTAGCCAACTGCTTAACACTACTTGCACCAACCAATACACTTGTCACGCCATGCTGTTGGAGAATCCATGCCAATGCCATTTCTGCCAATGTTTCTCCACGATCAGCAGCCTCTTGATTGAGTTGTTGCAACTGTGCCAGGAGTTCTGGCGTTAATACCGAATGTTTCAAGAAACGCTCTTGAGCCATGCGACTATCGGCTGGCACTCCGTTGAGATAACGGTCGGTAAGCAATCCTTGCGCCAACGGTGAGAACGATATGAAACCGATACCCTCTGCTGCACAATAGTCGAGCGTGCCATTCTCCTGCGGTGTGCGATCCAACATGTTGAGTTTGTCTTGGAATATCAACAATGGTGTGTCGTGTGCTTTCAGATAGTCCACTGCTTTCTTCAATGCATCCAGTGGCCAACGGCTGATACCCAAATAGAGTGCTTTGCCTTGGCGCACAATATCCACCATGGCTTGTAGTGTTTCCTCTATCGGGGTGTTGGGATCAAAGCGATGGCTATAAAACAAATCGACATAGTCTATGTGCATGCGCTTGAGGCTCTGGTCGATACTCGCCATAAGATACTTACGCGAGCCCCACTCTCCATAAGGTCCAGGCCACATATCGTAACCAGCTTTGGTCGATATGAACAGTTCATCGCGGTAGCGCTTGAAATCATCGTCCATGAGTCTGCCCATAGTTTCTTCTGCCGAACCGTATGGCGGTCCATAGTTGTTGGCAAGATCGAAATGGGTGATACCATGGTCGAAAGCGTAGTGAGTGATGGCACGACTGCGCTCATAAGAGTCGTTGCCTCCGAAATTATGCCAGAATCCTAAACTGACTTTTGGAAGCATCACTCCACTGCGTCCACAGCGCTGATAGAGTGCCTCTGCATCGGCGTAACGGCTATTGTCTGCCGTATAGATTTCTTTCAGTTCCATAATGTTTGATGTATTTGTGTCGATAAAGTTACACATATTTTCCGAAGATATGTTGTATATCACAAACTTTTTTACTATTTTTGCAAAGTAAAGACATTATTAACCTATAAAAAATGAAAAAGACTCTTCTATTAGTTGCCATGGCTCTGTTGGGCCTTACCCATGTTTCGGCACAGGATGTCGATGATCTTGGAATTTTCAACCACCTTAGTATTGGTGCGGGAGTGGGTACCACCGGTATCACTATCGACCTTGCTGCGCCCGTCACCCCCTATGTAGCCGTACGCGCTGGTGTTGATATCTTCCCTAACATTAAGGTGAAGACCGATTTGGATATTGATGTAAATGTAGATCAGCAGTACGAACATTATATCAGCGGCTTTACTATCCCTAAAGATGTGAAGGTAGAGGGCAAGACCGACATGATAGGTGGCAATGCCCACGTCCTGTTTGATTTCTTCCCCTTCAAACAGAGCAGTTTCCACTTGACTGCCGGTGCTTATTTCGGTAAAGACAAGGTTGTCAGCCTCTACAACAAAGAAGATGGTGCGCTGAAAGTCATCAATCAGGCCAACCAGATATTGATCAACGAGGGAATAGCAAACCCCAATACCCACGAAAACATGATTGGTTTGGATTTGGGCGATTTCTTCCTGACTCCCGATCAGAATGGTAATGTAGATGCCACGCTGAAGGTGAGCAAGTTTCGCCCCTATGTGGGTTTAGGCTTTGGACGTCCCGTACCGATGAAGCATCGCTTCACTTGCAATTTCGACCTCGGTGTACAGTTTTGGGGCACACCTGAAGTTTATCTGCGCGACAACAAACTGGAGAAGACTACAACCAATAGCGATGCTGGCGAGGTATTGAAGGTTATCAGTAAGATTTCTGTTTATCCTTCACTCAACGTCCGCTTCGTAGGTCGCATTCTCTAATGAGGCATATCTATTAATAAGGTGTAGGCAGCACATGGGTGCTGCCTACCTTTGTTTCTATTGATGATGTTGCGTTATTGCCGTTGGATATGTGTGATGACGTCAAACCAGCGTGATACCATCATCGGCAATAGTAATCAGCCGGCGGCGATACAAGTCGCCGATGGCTTTCTTATACACCTTCTTGCTCACTTTGAATCGATCTTGGATGAGTTCCGAAGGACTCTTATCGCCCAAATCACAATGTCCGCCATTCTCCTGTAGATAATGGAGAAGCACGTCGGAGAACTCGTCGGTCTGGCGTCGTCCAGTAGGTTGCAACGTCAGATCAATCTTATTGTCTTGGCGCACATGGTCGATATACGCTTTGAGGCGATCGCCCGAATGAAGGGGTTGGAAAATCTGTCCCTCGTAGATAAGACCCTGATACTTGTTATCTACAATGACCTTGAAACCAAGATCTGTCTTTTGCCACACCAGCACTTCCACCTCGTCACCATGTTTATAGACATGATAGGGAGTCTGTTTGATTTCATCATTGGTCGGGAAAAGATACTTGTCAACCTTGGCTGTAGCCATCAGTCGGTAGCTCTCTTCATCGATGGTGATATAGACCAGATAATATTGTCCTTTCTGCATGCGCATCTTCTGCTCGCGGAATGGGCAAAACAAATCTTTCATCAATCCCCAGTTGAGGAAAGCACCATATTCGTTGACCCATGCCACTTCAAGCCATGCGAAATCGCCTACCTTGGCTATCGGTTTCTGGGTTGTAGCTACTGGGCGTTCGTCCTGATCGAGATAGATAAACACTTCGAGTTGGTCTCCTATCTTGGCATCTTTAGGCACATAGCGTGCAGGGAGAAGTATCTCACCTTCATCACCTCCATCAAGATACAGGCCGAAATCAACGGTCTTGACAATCGTCAGCGTATTATAGTCACCGAGTTTAATCTTCATTTATTTCTTCGTTTTGTGGTTGCTCTATTGTTTGTTCTGCTGCGCTGTGTTGATCTGCTACAGCGTCTTCACCTTCCACTGGTTGCTCCGACGGTTCAACAGTTTCGGGCTGTTCCAACTCTCCGTCGCGCAGATGTATGGTACGGTCGGTAAGCGTGGCAAGTTGTTCGTCGTGGGTAACAATGACAAAGGTCTGTCCGTACTTGTCGCGCAAATCGAAAAACAGCTGATGCAGTTCTGCCTTGTTTTTCGAATCGAGCGATCCACTGGGTTCATCTGCCAGTATGACCGTAGGATTGTTGATCAATGCACGTGCCACCGCCACACGTTGTTTCTCGCCGCCACTAAGTTCGTTAGGCTTGTGGTTGGCTCTGTCTGCCAGTCCCATAAACTGTAGAAGTTCAGAAGCTCGCTGTTTGGCTTCGCTACTTGATGTGCCTGCGATATAGGCTGGTATCATGATATTTTCCAGCGCCGTAAATTCGGGCAACAGTTGATGAAACTGAAACACGAAACCGATATGACGGTTGCGGAAGTCTGCCAGTTTTTTGTTAGACAAACTCGTCACGTCGATTCCGTCTATATGTACCGAACCAGTATTGGGCCGGTCGAGCGTTCCTATAATCTGCAACAAGGTTGTCTTGCCGGCTCCGCTTGGTCCTACAATACTGACCACCTCACCTTTTCCTATGGTGAGGTCTATGCCTTTGAGCACTTGCAGTTTGCCAAAACTCTTGGTGATGTTGTTGATAGCTATCATTTCTTCAGAAATTTCTTTGTTCGTTGTTTGTTGATCCAGCGCAGGATAGCGTCATAGATACTGCTTTCCTCATGGTGCTGGGCCTCAGTAAAGGTCATATTCTCCTCCTTGATGTCACCATACTGATCGGGGAAGATTATCATTAGATTCTTGCCCGAAAAATGTTGCATAAGCTCATTGGGCAGGCGTTCAAGTGCAGATTTATAAGAGATGGTTCCTTTACGGGCAGTAACCACTACAAACATGTGGTCGCTGCGTATGGTCTCTGCCAATCGGGGCAGTTCGTTCCAATGTGCCATGTAGGTATATTCGCTGCGCACACTGGGATGCCAGTTGGTGATGTATTCTCTGATGAGTGCCAACGACTCTTGACGTCCATGAAACTCTATACGGCAATCAAGATTTCCTGCCATTCGGCACAAGCGTTCGAGCCAGCGATGGAATCCGGGTTCAAATTCTGCTCGCGACGGGACGACCACTTCTATGCGACGCAGCGTATTGAGGGGTTCTATGAATCGTGTGAGCACAATCTGCCGGCTCAGTCCATTATACAAGCTCTGTATGAAATCGCCCCAGAATTTGGGATTGTTATCGGTATGAACGTGCATACCCATGATAATTTCTGAGGCTGCAAACTCACGGAAGGCATGTTTGATGCCATTGGCAATATTGGTGGCAAGGCGCACTTGGGTCTGCATCTTCACATCATAACCGCTGGCACGTTGTTCCAGTTTCTCTAACAATTGCAATCCGTGTTCCCTATTGATGGCTGCTTTTTGGTCATCATACACTACATTGAGCGCCACCAATTCACGATTCAACTTCTGGTTGCGCATCATCACCGCAAGTTCGAGAAGTTGCGGTGCAATCTCTGGATACTTCACACAAAGGAAGATGCGCTCATCATCGCGCTGCTGATTGGTCACAGGCAGATGTGACTTATCGCACAACACGATTTGTCGGGCTGCCTGTTCGGTGGTCATCGTACTGATCAGACAAGTGACGAGTATCATGATAACTACGCCGTTGAGTATCTCGTTGTTGACCAAATACACACCAGGACTTATCTCCAAACGCATGCCAACCAATACCATGGCGATGGCACCAGCCGCATGGGCGCTGGTCAGACCAAACATCATACGGCCTGCAACCTGTGGCAAGCGGAACAGCAGACTCGACAGATAGGCTGCCACTGCCTTACCGAAGGTTCCGAAGAATGCTATCATCGTCACGATAAACAGCATGTGTGGTCCTTCAAACAGACTGCTCACATCGATAAGCATACCCACTCCAATCAGGAAATAGGGAATAAACAATGCATTACCGATAAACTCTATGCGGTTCATCAGAGGCGATACGTGGGGAATATATCGGTTAAGTATCAGTCCTGAGAAAAATGCGCCAACAATACCTTCCACTCCTACGGCTTCTGAAGCCGCAGCACTTAGAAACAATATAGCCAATACAAAGATGAACTGCATGACGGCATCACTATAGCGACGCAGGAAGAAGCGGGTCAGTTTTGGAATAAGCCATACGCTGACACCACAATAGCACACAAACTTAGTAAGAAACAACAGCCAGAACCCTACCCCCACATCTTCTCCATAGGAAGCTGCCAAGGCTGCCAACATAAGGAGTGCCAGAAAGAGTGAGATCATCGACGAACCGACAGACAGCATGACACTCGACTCACGTTGCAGTCCGTAGCGTCCGATTATAGGATAGGCTATTAGTGTGTTCGATGCCATGATACATCCCAGCAGGAAAGAGGCTTGCGAGGAGTACCCTAAAATATGCTCTGCCATAATCCACGTAAGTGATAGAGGGACGAAACAGGTCAGCAGTCCGAATATCAAGAATCGGTTGCTATTGCGTTTCACACTCTCCATGTCCATCTCAAGGCCTGCGAGAAACATAATATAGAGCAATCCGACCTTGCCAAACAGTTCAAACGAATCGTCGCGTTGTAGGATATTGAATCCGTATTTACCCACAATCATTCCCGCCAACACCATACCGATGATGTGTGGAATGCGCAGTTTGCTCATAATGATAGGGGCAAACAGGATGATGAGCAGCACCACGCAGAATATCAGCGTGGGATCAGTAATGGGGAAATATGATAACAGCATCTGCATATTTGTCTTTACAAGGGTTCAAAGGTACGAATAAGCGAGCGAAAAACCAAATATATTTGAGCTTTTCCGAGCGGGAGTACCTAAAATCTGAAAGATTAAAGGTACGAATAAGCGAGCGAAAAACCAAATATATTTGAGCTTTTCCGAGCGAGAGTACCTAAAATCCGTAGGATTAAAGGTACGAATAAGCGAGCGAAAAACCAAATATATTTGAGCTTTTCCGAGCGGGAGTACCTAAAATCCATAGGATTAAAGGTACGAATAAGCGAGCGAAAAACCGTTTCCAATTCAAATAGATTCAAGCTTTTACATGACAAAAAGTACAAGAATGTAACCACAAACAGGGTTTTAACCAACAAAAACAAAAGAAAAAACCACTTTTTCTTTGCATTCTGCTCACATAATCGTACCTTTGCACCCGGATATTCAACATAACCAAAGAAAAAGATAAATTATGAAAGTAGCAATCGTTGGCGCCAGTGGCGCCGTAGGACAGGAATTTCTTCGAATACTCGACCAGCGCAACTTCCCTATGGACGAGTTGGTGTTGTTCGGCTCAAAGCGCAGTGCAGGTACCACTTACACATTTCGTGGAAAAGAACTGACCGTCAAATTGCTTCAGCATAACGACGATTTCAAAGATATCGACATCGCCTTTACATCGGCAGGCGGCGGCACCTCTGAGGAGTTTGCCGAAACCATCACCAAGTATGGTGCCGTGATGATCGACAACTCGAGTGCATTCCGTATGTGCGACGATGTGCCCTTGGTAGTTCCCGAAGTGAATGCCGAGGATGCCCTCAACCGTCCACGTGGCATTATTGCCAACCCCAACTGCACCACTATCATGATGGTTGTTGTGCTCAAGCCCATCGACGATCTGAGCCATATCAAGAAGATTCACATCGCTTCATACCAGAGTGCATCTGGTGCTGGAGCTGCTGCTATGGCAGAACTGCAACAGCAGTACAAAGACCTCATCGAGACAGGAAAGACCGATCACATCAGTAAGTTCCCCCACCAGTTGGCATACAACGTCATTCCACAGATTGACAAGATGACACCCAACGACTATACCAAGGAGGAAATGAAGATGTTCAACGAAACTCGTAAAATCATGCACTCGGATGTACGCACAAGTGCCACCTGTGTACGTGTATCATCTCTTCGTTCTCACTCTGAGAGCGTATGGTTTGAAACCGAGAGTCCGCTTACCGTCGAACAGATTCGCACAGCACTTGAAGCTGCTCCCGGCGTAACCGTTAAGGACGATGCCCAAAACTACGTATATCCCATGCCTTTGGAGAGTGCAGGCAAAGACGATATCTATGTAGGACGCATCCGCAAGGATCTTGCCGATGATAATGGCAACACCTTGTGGCTCACCGGCGACCAGATTCGCAAAGGTGCCGCCCTCAATGCAGTACAGATTGCCGAATACCTTATCAAGGTGGGCAACGTAAAATAACCCGAAGGCATCCCGAAACCATCCCGACCACTCCGTCACTCAATAATGATGTGACATTGTGGTCGGTTTTTCATTGATGGCGGGTCATTTTATAGATTTTCATCTCGTATCGATTATACGCTAAATAAAGAACGAAGATGCACATAAAAGAAAAGCACTTGCAACTTCTTCCAACTCTGCAGAATGCTTTATTGGCAGTGGCAGTGTTCTGTTATTGGATGTGGATAGCTCCTCATCTCTTATTTTTCCGCGAAAGCATGCAGCTTTTTCTTTGGACAGAAGACTATCTGAGCGAACGCCTTGCCGTGCCGGGTGGATTTGCACAGTATCTTGGCGAGTGCATCGTGCAGTTGTTTCTCAATCCTGCCATCGGCGCTGGTTGCTACGCCTTGATGGCTGTCATGACCAAGATCATTTCTGCCCGTCTTATGAGTTCGGTTATAACCGACAAAATACGCTGGTCTTGGCTTACGCTCCTGCCTCCGCTTGTCTTGTGGTATATTACTACGGTGCCCACCATACCGATGACAGTTCCCGTAGCATTGTTGCTGACCATAACCCTAATGGCAATACTACCCGACAACCCTCGCAGTAGTATGTGGCTGACTATTGTCCTCGTCCCTGCGGGCTACTGGCTGTTAGGACCAGCCATCGTTCTGTTACCTCTCTACCATCTACGCTTCCTGCATAGAGCACAGCGATTTCACATCGTTACGGTAGTGCTTGGCACTTTGCTGTTGTTGGCAGGTTCCGTAGTGGCGAGCAGTCGCGTCGTGGCTTATCCGCTCCGCATGCTCGTCCAAGGCATCGACTACCATTGGGCTCCTGAGTTGATGGGCGACGAGGAGGAAATGATTTACGACATGTTGTCCAGACGTCACCGCTGGGCAACGATAGCCAACCGCTATAATACCCACCCATCCGACAATCCTGCCATTCTGGCTGTGGCGAAATATGCCCTTTATCATGAAGGGATGATTGAACGGCAAGAACTTCTTCAGGGCCTTGCTCCCTCTTTCCGATCCCAGAACTCCATCCCGGCCATGCAAATGATTAGCGAGGTATATCTTCGTGTGGGATTCATCACCATGTCACAACGCAATGCCTTTGAAGCCATGGAGGGCATTCCCAACTGCAACAAGAGTGCCCGTTCACTGTATCGACTGGTAGAGACTAACCTGATTACTGGGCAATATGAAGTGGCGCTAAAATACATCACTATACTTGAACATACACTCATGTATCGTTCCTGGGCAAATAAGATGCGCCGTCTGGTGGAACATCCACAACGCATCCGGAATCATGTGTTCTATCATGAACTGCAACTGATCTATAATGCCACTCCAGATGCATTCTTCTAACTTCCAAGCATACCGCAAATGAACAAATATCTTCTATCAGCCTTCCTATTGCTCGTCTTAGCGTGCTCCTCCACACCTCACGATGTGCAGGAGAGCAATCGTCTGCCTAAGATCTATCCCGACTATATTGACGTCACCATCCCTGTCGGTATCGCTCCCCTCAACTTTGCCATAGCCGATCCGCAGGTAACCACTGTTGACGTAGTGGTAAGAGGTGCCCATGGTGGCAAACTGCATGCCAATGGCAAGGATGCCGACTTCAACATCAAAGAATGGCATCAGTTGCTCACACAGAATAAGGGTGCAGACCTCTACGTGGAAGTATGTGCCGAACGTGACGGTAGGTGGACCCGTTATCGTGATTTCCGTATCCACGTCAGCAACCAGCCGCTCGATGAATGGGGAATAACCTACCGCCTCATCCCACCTAGCTATGCCATGTACAGCAAGATGGGAATCTACCAGCGCGACCTTTCCAATTTTGAAGAGACGCCTCTTATCGTCAACACAGCCATCCCCAACCAATGCGTCAACTGTCATACACCCAACCAAACCAATCCAGACCAATATGTCTTTCATGTACGTGGAGAACATGGAGCTACAGTCATTAGGAGAAATGGGAAGATTGAACTTTTGAAGGCAAAAAACGAACTGTTGGGTGGTTCGATGGTCTATCCCTATTGGCATCCGAAAGGGCGTTTCTGTGCCTTCTCCACCAACAAAACCTTACAGATGTTTCATGCTGCAGCTAAAAGCAAGCGCATCGAGGTCTATGATTCCGAATCGGACATCTTTGTCTATGACACTCAGAGACATTCTATCCTTCGCGACACACTGCTAATGAGAAAGGAATGGGCAGAGAACACGCCTGTGTTTTCTCCTGATGGCAAATGGTTATATTTTATCACAGCGCGTCGACAAAACTATCCTGCCGACTACCATAAAGAACGTTACAGCCTCTGTCGCGTGGCTTTCGACAGTATGTCGGGACGTTTCGGAACGCAAGTAGATACACTCATCAACGCTAGGACAATGGGCAAAAGTGTCACATGGCCTCGTCCTTCCTATGACGGCCGCTATCTCCTATATACTCAGATTGACTATGGCTACTTCTCCGTATGGCATCCCGAAAGCGACCTCTGGATACTTAATCTGAAGACCATGCAGACCTATCCGCTCACGGCTGCTAACAGCAAGCGCACCGAGAGTCTTCATGCCTGGACAAAGAACAGCAAATGGTTTCTCTTCACCTCACGGCGCGACGACGGACTCTATACGCGTATCTACCTATCCTCCATCGACCGCCAAGGAAGAGCCACCAAACCTTTCATGCTTCCCCAACGTCATCCAAAAGAATATTATCGACTGTTGCTTTATTCCTATAACACGCCCGATTTCACCCTCCGTCCTGTAGATTCCGATGCTTTCAAGCTACAACACGATATCGAGAGTGAACACCGGATTTCAACACAAATCAATCAGTAGATTACCACATCGTATTATAGCAGAGGCTTCGACAGATAGCGTTGAAACATCATTTTATAGGCTGCTGCCTTCTTCTCAAAAGCCAAAGGATAGGCACGCGAAGAAGATGGCAGCCTATATAGTTCCACCTGCAGAGGGAGCATGATATGGCTATTGACCTTCGGCACATGGGCTATACCCATACGCTGGCATATGGTCTCAGCAGCTTTCTCGCCCGTCACCACAATAGCTTTCAGCATCGGCATCTGTGCCACAAGTGCCGCAACGTCAGTCTGCTCCACCACTTCAAGATACTTATCGCTGGCATTATCCTTCAAGCGTCTCACAGCTGTTGCGGTATCAAAGAAACCGATGCCATACTTCTCGCAATGGCTGACAATATCATCCAATCGGAATGTCTTGCGCTTTTGATCCACAAAATGCTGTTTGTCACCATAGAACACCTCCCCCTCTATGCGCCAATGGTCGTTGATGAAGTTGGGATAATAGAAGTCCATACACCACCTTTTACGTTGCGGAGGAAAGCTGCCCAAGAATAATATTTCTCCCCGTTTCGGCAGAAAAGGTTTCAACGGATGCCACTCCACATTGTCATCCGTACTATCCATCCGCGCCAGATGTGCGCTATCAAGCCAAGAGTCTTCCTTTGCCATTCGTCTTTATTTTTATGCAAAGGTAGTACAAACCGAGCGAAATACAAAAGGAAACCGAGTTTTCCTTTTATTTCCAAGTTGTGGTCTATCTTGAACGAGTTAAGTAATAGTCACTTGTTAAAAAAACAAATTAAACGCAAAAAAGTTGTCAATAGATAGGACGCGGATGAAAACTATTTATTAAATTTGGCGCTGAAAACAGATTGTATCCCTTCAAGGGGTATCATTTTAACCTATTTAACTAAAAATACAAAGACTATGGAATTACCTTTTGCTGAATCTTGGAAAATCAAAATGGTGGAGCCTATCCGCAGAAGTACTCGCGAAGAACGTGAACAATGGATTAAGGAGGCGCACTACAACGTGTTTCAACTCAAAGCCGAACAGGTGTATATCGACCTGCTTACCGACTCTGGAACTGGATCTATGAGCGACCGACAATGGGCTGCCGTAATGCTGGGCGACGAGTTTGCACAGCAAAGTAAGTTTGCGCAAATGCTATCTGTGGCTTGCGAGGATCGCCATTTTGGGCGACAAGGTAGCAAGCATAGCGTGTTAGCATAATGTCATCTATCTGACGCTCAGCACCTGAACCAAGTACAACCATTTTGCTGACGTCAGCAAAATGGTCTTTTATATCATGACCTGCATTTTTGCACGATTCCTTTGCTTTATCAATGACTTTCAAGAAATTACGCCATTGGGTATATCCCAATAGAGAACATAATTCTCTTGCGCTCCAACATTCTATGCCATTTGTAACACATGATACTTGTTCAAATTGAGAGAACAATGCTTGTATTTCTTCTTTTTTCATAAGATTTCTTTTTATTCTTCAGACAAATCGTTAATGGCAATATTCTCAATTGGCCAAAACAAGTCTTGTATCTCAACATTCAAATATTTGGCAATCTCCACCAATGTCTCGACATTCGGCTGTATGGTGTTGGTACACCATTTTGAAACAGTGGCAGGGTCTTTGCCCAATTGTTCGGCAAGCCATTTGTTGGTTCGTTTCTTTTCAGCCAGGACAACCTTTAGTCTGTTTATATCTTTGCTCATATCAGTCTTTAATTGTTAGATTGTACAAAAGTAATGATTTCCTGTTAGAATAACGAATAAAGGTGTTGAATTATTATGTTAGATAGTGATTTTTGTATTATATAGATGATATATACATCAATTTATAGAATCTATGAGCTAATCTATCTGACTATAGTTTGTCATTTTGTGACTCATAAAATGGGCGATGTCAAGTGAAATGCAATGAAATTATGAGAAATACGGATGAAAACAACATAAACTTTGCCAACCACAACAAATTAGCGACGAATTATGTTGCCAAAATGTTGGCAATTTTATAAAAGCAAAAATCCTAACTGCTCATTTCTAAGCAGTTAGGATTTCTCTGGGTGCGCCTGACAGGACTCGAACCTGCACGTCGGAAACACTAGATCCTAAGTCTAGCGCGTCTACCAATTCCGCCACAGGCGCATTTCGGCTGCAAAATTAGTAAAAAAGATGCGAACTGCAAAAGGAATATCCGTTTTTCTTTTCATTTGTGCATGATATTGGTATGGAATACACTTTATACAGGAAAGGGAAACGCATGACACTCAAAGGGAATACACATTATACTAAAAACAGAGGAATGAATCAAGCCCAAATCGGCATGGTGACCAACTTGGGTTTAATTCATATCATGGATAGAGGCAGAGATGGATGCCGCTGCCATACAGACGGTCTGTCTCTACCATTGGTTTCTACCGTCAATATTCCATCGAGAACGATATGCCATGCCGTATGCACAGGCAATGCCTTGGCACGCATCTGCACATTGATTTCCTGTGGCACAGGGGCAATGCACTGTTTCGGATTGCTCACTTCCTTAGCATATGCAGGTGCTGTATAGAATCGGCTCCATCCTGTAGCTTTGCTATAAGCCTTCTCGCTGCCTTTCGGCACGATCAGCTGTACGCTTCCCGGCACGATACCATAGAATGAAGAAACTTCAGCCTTGGGTGGCACTTTAGCATTGACCTTCATGTATTATTCAGTTGTTTGATGTTTTTTGATTGATCAGTCCATAGGTCATGCTGCGGCAACACACCGTTAAAGGAATATGATGGTCAGTCCTGCCATCACGATACTTACCATCGACATGAGCTTGATAAGAATATTGAGCGAGGGGCCAGAGGTATCCTTGAATGGGTCGCCCACGGTATCGCCAACAATGGTTGCCTTGTGGTTCTCACTGCCCTTTCCGTCGAAATGGCCCTCTTCTATCATCTTCTTGGCATTATCCCATGCACCACCAGAGTTAGACATAAACACGGCAAGGGTGAAACCAGCAGCAAGTCCGCCAGTGAGCAGACCGAGCACACCAGCCACACCAAGCACAAGACCCACCACGATGGGGATAACGATGGCAAGCAGCGAAGGAATGATCATCTCACGCTGGGCACCACGTGTGCTTATCTCCACACAGCGACCATAGTCGGGTGTGGCTTTGCCTTCAAGTATTCCTTTGATTTCTCGGAATTGCCGGCGCACCTCCTGCACCATCGATTCGGCAGCACGACCTACGGCACCCATGGTCAATCCGCAGAACAGGAAGGCAGCCATTGCTCCAAGGAAAGCACCTACCAGGACCTTCGGATTGATGAGATTCACTTGGAAGAAATTGATGAAGTCTATGGTCGTTGCATTCGTTGGGTCGAACACATTTCCTGCTGCATCAAAATACTGTTTGCCGTTTTCCACGGCACGTATCATGGCAATCTTGATTTCTTCGATATAGGAAGCAAGTAGAGCGAGAGCCGTAAGGGCAGCCGATCCGATGGCAAAGCCCTTGCCTGTAGCAGCAGTAGTATTGCCAAGGGCATCAAGGGCATCGGTGCGCTCACGCACTTCTTCACCCAGTCCGCTCATCTCAGCATTGCCGCCGGCATTGTCGGCAATGGGTCCATAGGCATCGGTGGCAAGGGTGATGCCGAGCGTTGACAGCATGCCCACGGCTGCAATACCTATACCGTAAAGGCCGATACTGATAGACTTTGCCGAGAGCGACATATCGAAACCGTTGGCACAGAGATAGCTCAGCATGATAGCCACCGATATGGTGACTACGGGTATCATCGTAGAGATCATTCCCGTGCCTATTCCTTTAATAATAACGGTGGCTGGTCCTGTCTGCGATGCCTCTGCTATCTTTTGTGTCGGTCGATAACTTTGTGAGGTGTAATATTCCGTTGCCTGACCGATTACCACACCTGCCACAAGACCGCTGATAACGGAGAAACTGAGTCCTAACCAGTTTTCTATACCCAGCAGATCGAGTATCACAAAGGTGGCTACGGCAATGAGTCCGGCGCTGACATTGGTGCCAAGCCCCAGCGAGTGGAGCAGTTCTTTCATCGACGCTCCCTCTTTGGTGCGCACCAAGAATATGCCGATAAGCGACAGGAATATGCCTATGGCGGCTATCACCATTGGGGCAATGACTGCGCGCAACTGCATATCGCCATTCATGGCAAAGGCTGTAGCGCCCAAAGCGGCGGTTGACAGTATCGAACCGCAATAGCTCTCGTAGAGGTCGGCACCCATTCCGGCAACATCGCCCACATTGTCGCCCACATTGTCGGCAATGGTGGCTGGATTGCGTGGGTCATCTTCTGGGATATTGGCTTCTACCTTGCCCACGAGGTCGGCACCCACATCAGCAGCCTTGGTGTATATTCCTCCACCCACACGGGCAAAGAGTGCTTGGGTGGAAGCGCCCATGCCAAAGGTCAACATGGTGGTTGTGATAGTAATGAGTGCAGTATTTTCGCCTTCATAAACGGCATTGAGTACAACAAACCAAATGGCGATATCGAGCAGTCCAAGACCTACCACAACGAGTCCCATCACCGCACCACTGCGGAATGCTATCCGCAATCCTTTGTCCAGTCCGGTGCGCGCTCCGTGAGCGGTACGGGCTGATGCATAGGTGGCGGTTTTCATACCGAAGAAACCTGCCAGTCCGGAGAACAGACCGCCGGTGAGAAATGCAAAGGGTACCCATGGATTTTGCACTTTCAGTACGTACGCCATGAAAGCAAATACGATGGCAAGCACTATAAAGACGATAGTCACTACCTTATACTGTTGTTTCAGATAAGCCATTGCACCTTTTCTCACATGTGCTGCAATTTCTTTCATTCGCTCTGTACCTTCATCTTCCTTCATCATGGTGCGGAAGAAATACCATGCCATTCCCAATGCAACAATACTGGCAATCGGAATCAGCCAAAATACTAATGGAATGTTGTTCATAACAATATAGTTTTTAGATTAATAATTATATACGGCAATCATCGTTAGGAAAACGATACTGCAAATTTACGAAATATATCGATACGAAAAAGCAAAATCCATTATTTTTTTCGACCCAAACAAATTTATTTTCCATTGCGCACACATCTCTATTCTGGATCAACATTTCCTCGCGCACACGCACACGCGAGTCTCAACTTTTTCGACCACCGACCACCATTTCCGCATATCATTCGTCTTTTCAACAACTTACAGCGGTGGTCGATTCTAAAAAACTATGATTTTCGACCACCATTCGACCACCCTCCAAACACCATGCC
This sequence comes from Prevotella sp. P4-119, assembly GCF_002251345.1. Taxonomy (NCBI): domain Bacteria; kingdom Pseudomonadati; phylum Bacteroidota; class Bacteroidia; order Bacteroidales; family Prevotellaceae; genus Prevotella; species Prevotella sp. P4-119. The sequence continues at coordinate 116,662 of NZ_NPJB01000085.1, forward strand.
CAATCTGCTGTTGCAACCATAAAAGCTGCGAAACCGCAATAGAGTCCAATATAGGCTTGGTATTTTCAGATGCTCGACAACACCCTTATCATACATTCGACAACACTATTGCACAATATTTGACATCACTCTTTTCTGATATTTGAAACAACTTGTTTCCAATATTGAAAAGACCCTTGTATAACGTTTGACAGCACCCTTATCCAACGTTTGACAACACTTTTATCTAACGTTTGACAATACTTTTATCTAACGTTGGATAACACCTTTGTCTAACGTTGGATAACACCTTTGTCAAACGTTGGATAATAATTTTGTCAGCCGTTTGAAAATGCCTGATAATAATTTTTATTTACTTCGTGTAAATATCCACAATGATTATCTGGAAAATCATGTGTGGTCGAAGTGTGGTCAAAAATACGGGTTCTTAGCAATCGACCACAGCAACAAATCACTATCTTACAATACATTACACTATACCTGTTGTCGTGTGGTCGAAATTTTTAGAAAACAAAAATTTTATGGATTCCAAGTACGGAAACCGTATCGTCTATTCAAGACGATAGTTGTCTCTATAATTACATTTTTTAAAAGGGACAGTTCTATAATCAGATTCTTAATTGTACCGAATTCGATACTATTAAAACTATGCGTACAGATGACAATATAACAGTTGCCAAAAAAGTAAACTGGGCTTTTTCTGTTTCAAAGAATTATCTTCAACAAGGATTCAGCCAAAGAAAATAATGATAAAGCAAGATTTTTAAGCCAACATCTTCGCCTCTCTCATTTAATTTTTATATATTTGCATGCAATATAACCCGCAACATTCCCAACACATCAAAACGTATGGTAACATATCTCATCATTATTGCTGTGGTAGCTGTCATCATGGTGGCAGTAGGCTTCACATTAGGCAACAAAAGCAAAGGTAACGGACAAAACAATGCCGAACTGATTGACAATCTACACGCACAACTGACTGACTTGACCAGGAAAATACAAGCACAGGAAAGCACCATTGCCAATCAACAGAATCAAATCATAACACTTACATCGGAGCGCGATGTGCAGAAAACTCACGCTGAGAATTTCTGTGCACAGTTGACTTTACAGAAAACTGACTTCGAAAAACAGATGAGCGCCCTAAAGGAAAATACCCAACAAACTATCAATACCGAAAGGGATCGCAATGTCAAAAGGGAAAGCGAACTGAAAGAAACTTTTGAGAAACAACTCGCCGACTTCAAGGCTTCTTACGAAACACAGATTGCAGAACTGAAAACCTCGCACGAGAAACAACTGGAACAAACCAAAGAGGGTGCCGAAAAACAAATAGAAGCGCTGAAGCAAATGAACCGCGAACAGATTGACAGTCAGATAAAACTCATCAAAGAGCAGATGCAGACCACATCGGAGGAAGTGCTCAAGCGCAGACAGGAAGAGTTGGGAGAGAGAAACAAAGAACAGGTGTCGAAGATTATCGACCCGTTGCAACAGAGCCTGAAGGATATGCAGGAGGCTTTCAATAAATCGAAGGAACAACAAAACGAAGCACTCACCCGACTCGACGAGACCATCAAAATCAATATGCAGAAGAGTGCAGAACTGGGAGAAACTGCCGACCGACTGACCAGAGCTCTTACCGGTGAGGTGAAAGTGCAGGGCAACTTCGGCGAATTGAAACTGAAACAACTCCTTGAAGACCTTGAACTGAAAGAGGGTGAACAGTTTGACACGCAGGAAACACTACGCGACAAAGCAGGAAAAACAGCAAAAGGCGAAGACGGAAAGGGACTGATACCCGACTTCATTCTGCATTTCCCCAACAACCGCCATGTGGTGGTAGATTCAAAAATGTCGCTGACAGACTATGAGCGATATATGAATGCAGAAGACGGCACAGCCGAGAAGTCAGATTATCTTAAAGCACACATCGCCAGCGTAAGAGCACAGGTGAAGCGACTTGCAAAAAAGGAATATACCAAATATCTGCCAAGCGGATACAACAGACTCAATTTCGCCATTATGTATGTGCCGATAGAAGGGGCACTCAATCTGGCTCTACTCAACGACAACTCGCTATGGCGCGAAGCCTACGATGAAGGGGTGTTGATACTCGGTCCGCAGACCATGTATATGAACTTGCGCGTATTGGAGATGATGTGGACACAGGTGAGACAACTCCAAAACCAGCAGGACATGATGAATGCTGCCAATACCGTGATAGACCGTGTGCAGGACTTTGGCATTCGTTTCATGGAGGTGGAATCGAGCATGAACGATACCATCAAGAAGATTTCCAAACTGAAAATTACCACCGCCGACAGCGGACCAAGCATCATCACAGCTGCCAAAAACCTGATTAAGGCAGGTGCCAAAGAAAATAAAAAGAAGAAGTCGCTCAACGACATGAACGACTCCTTATTTATAGAAACAGATGCTACATCGATGCTCCATGACGAGAGCGAAAGCTGATTTCACTTTCCTTTGATCACATTTCGTGCGGTTTCGATAATGGTATCGACACCACGACGCGTATCTGCATCATCGAGATGGAGGGAGATGTCGGGCTCGATGCCAAACTCTGTCTGACGCTTCTGACTGTCGTACATGGGGCAGGCTGAATAGCGAACCATCCATCCATTAGGCAGACTATTGCTCATCGGCATGCCAGAACCGCCACCAGTACGATAACCTACCAGAGTGACATTTGGGAGCGCATGCATCATCGATGCAAACTCGTTGGCAGCGCTAAACACCCCACGGTTGACAAGAACACATACCGGTTTGCGCCAACGCAGCCTGCTGGAGGGTTCGAGATACTGAGCTTTGAGTTCGCTGAAATCATTATGTCCCGTACCTGTCTTGTGTTGCATATATCCCACCAACGTCTTCTCATCAACGAAGCGGGAAGCCAAGCGCTCGGCATTGGTCAGTTCGCCACCGCCATTGCTACGGATGTCGATAATAAGTCCGCGACAAAGCAGGAAATAAGACAATACCTCATCGAGGTTACCCTCTCCTATTGCATCGGCAAACGACTCATAGCGCACATAGCCGATATTGTCGTCGAGCACCCGATATTTCATGCCGCTGGCAATTTTATAGTCTGTACGGAGATAAATGCGTTCGAGCGAATCGCTATAATCTGAGGGATAGTCTTCCTTCCATGCCCAATAGCGCCCGTAATCATAACTGGCACCAAGGTTGACGTGTCCGTCGCGAAGTTCCGACAGCATATCGGTCATCACTTCAAAGAGCTGACGATCGGTCATGCGGTCGCTGACGCGCTCCTTGTATTTGACATAGACCTCCTGCCAATCGAGTCCATACTGCTGTTGCTTATAGTCGAAGAAGCAATAATGCTGATCGATGATACGCCAAAGTGCCTCAAAATTGCCGGTTGGCGTATTGGGTTGTTCGTCTTCGTCGATACAAGAAGTGAACATCGTGACCACGAATATGGCGCACAACATCAGGGCGACGGTGTGCAAACGGTTCAGCGTCTGCATGAATCCAAATGGGCAAAGCCGATGGACGATATTCAATTTATGGGATAGAACTGTCATCATGATTCGTTACGGGATTGATTGTTTTACGCTGTCTGAATTGTATTCAGAGCCGGCGCGAAATGATTGAGAACCGACGGGTGATGCCCACCATGAAGCGATGAGTATAGACATGTTGCTTCAGATGATTGACATGAAACTGCTGATAGTTGCCCAAATAGCCGATGCGAAGGGCGATAGACGCTGATAATGGCGTTTCGAGTGTCAACATCTGACGAAACTCAGGTGCCGACACAAAGGTGGTCAGCCGCACGTTGCCGTCATAGTCGCCTCTGACAAAAGTCTCATAGTAGGTCTGTCCGTAGTTGGGCGAGAACATCACTCCTGCCAATGGCAAGGCGAGTTCGTAGCGTGCCACTACCGGATGGCGCATGACCGAGAAGCGATAGGAAGCCACTCCGGTAGGCATCAGATTAAGATGTGCACGAGCCTGGGCAGGATTGTTTGAATTGGAACTATTATAGATAAATCCCAACGAGGCATTAGCCATGCCTCCTGCCTGTAGGGTCAGGCGATTGTCGAGCAGTTGCCAACGGCGCAAACGTCCCCAATAGAAATTGTAGGCACCTTCCAGTTCGTCGCGCTGATCGGTACGGTCGCTAACCGACGAGAAGTTGACTTCATGTTCCATGACCGTGCCCCATCTTCGTTGTGGGCGCTGTCGTTCGACGGTGCAGAGATAAGTAACTCCCGGTCCGCTAAAATGTTCGGCAGACAGATAGGTGTCAAGCACCTGGGATGCGCCACCTCCCACCATGTGACTTACCGTAGAGATACGGAGAGAATCGGTAGCGGTTTGTGCCATTGCCGACGTTGCACTCAGCATAAGTGCCAGTACGAAGAGCGTTCTATTGATAGTCTTCATCAGAGAAAAGCGTTTGTTGTCCAGTCAGTTCGTCAATCACCTGTTGCTGACTCTTTCCAGCATCAGGGTCCAGATTCTCTTCCTCTTCCGTTTCATCGGCCTCATCTTCTTTGGGTGGGTCAGGCAGACGAGTGGGTTCCAGTTCGGTAATGCCGGCAATCTGGTAGGTAGTGAGACGTTTACCCTTTGCTTTATAGCCCTTAACAGCAATAAACTGTTCTACGTCAATCTCCTCTGATCCACGGAATTCGTCGGCTCCACCATAGGTGACAAGGATGCGCGGATAGACTTGGTCGGTGAGCAATATCTCCTTGGAATTGGGATTCTCGCCCAGATAACATTGTTTGCGTTTGGATGCTTCCAGCAAGAAGCGCTTGACATAGGGATATCCTTGATTGTCGGCATCGTAGAGCACACAGCTCCAGACCTTGTCGGCATCGTATTTCTCCAGTCTTACGATATTGTCTTCGAAGTGGTTGTTGACATCGAAATTGGTAAGATAGTATTCACCATTGGGTAGGAATACGAGTATCTGGTCGCCATCGTTGAACTCGCCCAACAAGCGTCCGTGCTCGTCGTAGTTCAGGCGGTTGACATCGGGATCGTACCACACTTTGCGTCCGCCCAATGTGGAGTGACCATGACTCTTTAGTCCGATGCGATGCACTTGGAACTTGGTCAGCAGATTACCCTTAGCAGCACGTCCCTTGATGAGCACCTCGGAGAAGTCCTTGTCGAAGAATATCTTTTTGAGCTTTGGTGCAGGGTCGAGTGTTATCTTGATAACTTCAGCCTCGCCATTGGGATTGGCGGTGAAATAAACGACACGCGATCCCGGGGTTCCAATGGTCAGGTCGTATTCGCGATCGCGAGTAACCGACGGCACGTTGAAGCGCTTGATATAATAGAAGCCTTTCTTTCCGTCACGATACACCATATTATAAATAGTGCGCTGGTCGTTTTTCTTAAACACACCAAGCCACAGTATATTCTTTCCTACGAATATCTTATCTGCCACACGGATGACCTTGAACTTACCATCTTTGTAGAAGATGATGACATCATCGATATCGGAACAGTTGCAGACAAACTCGTCTTTCTTCAGTCCTGTACCTATAAATCCATCGACACGGTTGATATAGAGTTTCTGATTGGCCTCAACAACCTTGGTAGCCTCGATGGTATCGAAGTTGCGGATTTCGGTCAGTCGCGGATGATCCTTACCATATTTCTCTTTAAGGAACTTAAACCAATTGGCGGTGACCTCTACAAGGTTGTTGAGGTCGCGGTCAATCTGTTCGATTTCCTCCTTGATGCGTGCCATGAGTTCGTCGGCTTTATCCTTGTTGAACTTAAGGATTCGCTGCATTTTAATCTCCAGCAACTTGAGAATATCATCCTTGGTTACCTCACGAACCAATTGTGGATAGTAGGGAGTGAGGCGTTCGTCAATATGTTCGCATACGGCATCAACATTGGGTGCCTGTTCGAATTTGCGGTCTTTATAGATGCGCTCTTCGATGAATATCTTTTCAAGCGAAGCGAAATGATACTGCTCAAGAAGTTCGTTCTTGCGGATTTCGAGTTCCTGCCGGATAAGATCCTTAGTGCGGTCGGCTGAATGGCGCAACACATCGGATATGGTGAGGAATTTCGGCTTATTGTCTTCGATGACACAGCAGTTGGGCGAAATATTGATTTCGCAATCGGAGAAAGCATAGAGCGCATCGAGTGTCTTGTCGGACGAGACACCGGGTGCCAACTGTATTTGTATCTCCACCTTGGCTGCGGTGAGGTCTTCCACGTGACGTGCCTTAATCTTTCCTTTCTCGATGGCTTTGAGTATCGAGTCAATAATGGTTTCGGTAGTCTTGGAGAAGGGAATCTCTCGAATGACAAGGGTCTTCTGGTCGAGTTTCTCTATCTTCGCACGTACTTTCAACGAACCGCCTCGCTGTCCGTCGTTGTATTTCGAAACATCAATAGAGCCGCCTGTGGGGAAGTCGGGATAGAGATGAAACTCCTCGCCATGCAGATAACTGATGGCTGCATCACACAGTTCAACGAAATTGTGGGGCAGTATTTTCGACGACAGACCTACGGCAATACCCTCGGCTCCCTGTGCCAGAAGCAACGGAAACTTTACGGGCAATGTGATGGGCTCCTTGTTGCGTCCGTCGTAGGACATCTGCCATTCGGTAGTTTTCGGATTGAAAACCGTATCGAGGGCAAACTTCGACAGGCGTGCCTCAATATAACGAGGGGCGGCAGCACGGTTGCCGGTGAGGATATTTCCCCAGTTTCCTTGGGTATCCACCAGCAATTCTTTCTGTCCGATCTGTACCAGCGCATCGCCAATAGAAGCATCGCCATGTGGGTGAAACTGCATGGTGTGTCCTACGATATTTGCCACCTTGTTGTAGCGACCGTCGTCCATTCGCTTCATCGAGTGAAGGATGCGGCGCTGCACAGGCTTTAGTCCATCTTCAATATGTGGTACGGCACGTTCCAGGATTACGTACGAAGCATAGTCCAGAAACCAGTTTTGATACATTCCGCTAAGATGGTGTACGGCTGCCGCATCAAACCTATCCACGGGTTTATAGCCTGAGTGTGCCTCGGCTTCAACCTCTTCGGTGGTGTATTGCTCTTCGTTCAGTATTTCGTCGTCCTTGATTTCGTCGTCCATTGATGTTTATCCTTTTAAGTTATAGGCATTGTCTGCCAACGCCTTTAATTCTTGCAAAATTACGAAAAATATTCGAATTTTGCAAGTTGGATGCTCGGTTTTACTTCACTTCAAACGATATTTCCGTCCGTATGTCGGCTGATGACGCACCTATCATGAGTTGGATGCGACCCTTTTCTGCCTCAAAACGATGGGTAGCCTCATCCCAATGGGTAAGGTCGGCACGGTCGATGGTGAGTTTGACCTCGCGTGTTTCTCCAGCTTTGACAGCCACTCGTTCAAAGGCTTTGAGCTGTTTCTGTGGATGTTCAACTTTAGAATCAGGATAGTTCACATAACATTGGACAACCTCATCGCCATCACGACCGCCAGTATTGGTAACAGGGAGCGTAACGGTCACGGTATGTTTGTCTTTCAGATTAACCTTTGGCTCACCATATCGGAACGTCGTGTAACTCAATCCGTAGCCGAAAGGATAGAGCACATCGCCTTGCTGATACATATAGGTACGGCCATTACGGATATTATAGTCCATCATGGCGGGCAAATCGAGAATATCCTTCACCCATGTTTGAGTGGTGCGACCGGCAGGATTGATGCGTCCGAAGAGTGCATCGGCTACGGCATGGCCTTGCTCCTGACTGCAATGGGTGATGTGGAGGATGGCAGGCAGATGGTCATTACTCCAATTGATGGTATATGGGAAACTGCTGACAAGCACAAGTACTGTGTTCTGGTTGGCACGATAGAGCTGACGAACGAGATCTTCATCGGGCAATTGCAACGATAGGCGGTCAACGGCTTCGCGACCGTCGCTGGGTACTGGACAGAAGAACCAATCAGCCTTGGTACCATAAGGATGATTGCCTGTACATATTACCACAGCGTCGGCTTCACGTGCCAGACGTTCTGCCTCACCCATACGGTTGTCTTTCACGTAGCTCACTTCAAATCCCTGTTGTGCTCCCAGTTCGCGAAGTGCTTTCAAGACAGTTACTTCATAGGGAGGTGTGCCACTATACCAGTCATAGATAATCTCGTCGGCATAAGGTCCGACAACAGCCACCTTTTTCACTTTCTTACTATCGAGCGGCAGGAGTCCGTTGTTTTTCAGGAGTACTACCGACTTGTTGGTCACCTCTCGCACAGCATTCCGTGCCTCTTCGGTCATAAAGGGCGGTGTGGCGGTTGTATCTGTTCCCATGGTTGCATACGGGTTGGGCGAATTCTTTCCGTCGAGCAGTCCAAGGCGGAGCATCACGCGCACATTACCCCGAATAGCCACTTCGATATCTTGTTCAGTAACCATTCCCTTGGCAAGCGCCTCGCGGATTTCATCCTGATAGCGGTCGAGAATCTGTCCCAACTGGTTTTTCACCACGGCAGCTGCGGCTTCTGTCTTAGTAGCAAATGCCTTATGGGCGGTCGATAGCATACCCATCGCACCACCATCGGTACAGATAATGCCATCATTCCCCCACTCTTTGCGAACGATACTTTGCAGACATGGGTGTATGGCCATAGGTGTTCCATTCCAAGAATTATAGGCTGCCATCATGGCACGTGACCCTCCCTGCGTGATTCCTTTATAGAAAGGATAGGAATAATACTCGCGAAACAATCGGTCGTCGAAATTGCTGGAGGTAGAATCGCGACCATATTCATTACTATTGGCAAGGAAATGTTTCATCAGCGCGGCTGCTTTCCAATAGCGAGGATGATTGCCTTGCAGTCCGCGCACCATAGCCACGGCGAGCTGTCCGGTTAGGTACGGATCTTCACCATAACTCTCTTCGGTACGTCCCCAACGGGGATCGCGTGCCAAATCGGCATTGGGCGCATAGATGACAAGTCCCTTGCGGCGGGCATTGGGTTGATGAATATAATAGCGGGCCTCGGCAGCCATCTGCTCACCTACCATGCGCACAGCCTCACGATCCCACGTTTCTCCTAATCCATATGCCTGTGGAAAGATGGAAGTCGGTAGTGGATTGGGGCGCTTTTCACCATTCACCTCAATCATTCCGTTATTGTTTGCAGGTCCACCCAAAGCCACCCCATGAAGTCCTTCATAGCAACTGATAGCCGGAATGCCCAAACGTGGTACCCCCATCTGTGTGGAGAGAAGAGAAATCTTCTCGTCGAGTGTCAACTGGCCGATAAAGAGATTGATACGCTGGTCATCCTTCAATCGAGTGTTCTGAAAATCGAATGGCTGTGCAACTACCGAGAGTTGTGCCATAAACATTAGTATCGAAAGCAGCTTCTTCATACTTTAATATTTTAGGTTTTAGATTGCAAAAATACGATTTTTTTGCGAGAATGTTCTAACATTACCCCCAAAAAAGATTATTTGCAAAGCAAAAAAAACATTCGGGATGTATTCGGGATGCATTCGGGATGCAGCCATCCCTGTTTCTTGCGCTTTTCCGCAAGGTCTGTAAATCCCAAGCAACTCCCAACTAACTCCCATAAACTTACGCACAATGTAAGCCCCATCACGTTCGAATAAACAAAATATAACACGTTTTATTTTGTATTTCGCTCGATTTGCACTACCTTTGTAACCCTGTACTTAGGTAGGCTGCATCTCGGAAATAAAAAGAAAAAATCGTTTTTCTTTTGTATTTCGCTCGATTTGCACTACCTTTGCACGCATAATTTTTGAAAAGAAGTAAAAGCATTATGGCACAAGAAGATGTATTTAAGAAAATCGTAAGCCACTGTAAAGAATATGGTTTCGTATTTCCAAGCAGCGATATTTACGATGGATTGGGAGCCGTTTACGACTACGGACAGAACGGTGTAGAGTTGAAAAACAATATCAAAGAATACTGGTGGAAATCAATGGTACTGCTCCACGAAAACATTGTCGGTATCGATTCTGCCATCTTCATGCACCCCACAATTTGGAAAGCCTCTGGACACGTTGACGCATTCAACGACCCCCTCATCGACAACCGCGACTCAAAAAAGCGCTATCGTGCCGATGTGCTGATTGAAGACCAGATTGCAAAATACGATGAGAAGGTGCAGAAGGAAGTGGCAAAAGCACGCAAACGCTTCGGAGAAGCATTTGACGAAGCCAAATTCCTCGAAACCAACGAACGAGTAAAAGAGCATATTGCCAAGCGCGACGCACTACATGAGCGCTACGCTAAAGCCATGCAAGGACCAGACCTCGCAGAACTGAAGCAGATCATCCTTGACGAAGAAATCGTATGCCCCATCAGCGGCACACGCAACTGGACGGACGTACGCCAGTTCAACCTGATGTTCTCTACCGAAATGGGAGCCAGCGCTGAAGGTTCTATGAAAGTATATCTCCGTCCAGAAACCGCACAGGGTATCTTTGTCAACTACCTCAACGTGCAGAAGACCGGTCGCATGAAGATTCCATTCGGTATCGCTCAGATTGGTAAAGCATTCCGCAACGAGATTGTAGCACGCCAGTTCATCTTCCGCATGCGCGAATTTGAACAGATGGAAATGCAATTCTTCGTAACTCCAGGTACTGAACTCGAATGGTTCCCCAAATGGAAACAAACTCGTATGGCTTGGCACCAAGCTCTTGGTTTCGGTGCAGAAAACTATCGCTTCCACGACCACGATAAACTTGCACACTATGCCAACGCAGCCACCGACATCGAATTCAAGATGCCATTCGGCTTCAAAGAAGTGGAAGGTATTCACTCACGTACCAACTTCGACCTCTCACAGCATGAGAAATTCTCAGGAAAGAGCATCAAATACTTCGATCCACAGACCAACGAGAGCTACACTCCGTATGTCATCGAGACCTCGATCGGCGTAGATCGTATGTTCCTCTCAGTCATGTGTCACTCATACTGCGAAGAGAAACTCGAAAACGGTGAAACACGCGTAGTACTCAAACTGCCCGCCGCCCTGGCTCCTGTAAAACTGGCAGTCATGCCACTCGTCAAGAAAGACGGACTGCCCGAAAAGGCACGCGAAATCATCAACAACCTGAAGTTCCACTTCAACTGCCAATACGACGAGAAAGACTCTATCGGAAAGCGCTACCGTCGTCAGGATGCCATCGGTACTCCTTACTGCGTTACCGTTGACCACGACTCACTCAACGATGGCAAGGTGACACTCCGCTTCCGCGACACCATGGAACAGGAGCGCGTCAATATCAGCGACTTGGCAAGCATCATCGAAGACAAGGTGAGCATTGTCAGCCTGCTCAAGAAGATTCAGTAAATACACTTATTATATAATAATGAGCATCTACAACATGATGATACGCAGCAAACAGACAATCCTCGCAGGTTGCCTGTTTGCCTTGATGCCCTTCTTTGCGGCATCATGCAGCGAAGACGATGGCACAGAAGAGGAATTTGTTGATTGGAAAAACACCAATGAACAGTATTTTGAAACACAATACAAACTACATGCCTCTGCCACTGCCTCATCGTTCGTTGTACGCAAATGGTCGGTTTCCGACTCCATCAACATCCCACAGACCGACTGCATCCTCGTGGATGTAATAGAGCGCGGAGAAGGCACTACATCGCCATACTACAACGACTCACTATGTATGCAGTATCGCGGACGCCTCCTGCCATCAAAGTCGTACAAAGACGGATATGTGTTCGACCAAAGTTTTGAGGGGACATACGACCCTGCCGTTACCGCTCCCTACAAGATGGCACAGTACAACTCATACGGTTCTGTATCAGGATACCGACTGCCCGTTGCTTCCGATTTCGTCGATGGATTCAGCACAGCATTAATGAACATGCATAAAGGCGACCATTGGCGAGTGACCATACCATATCAACTGGCATACGGAGAAACCGCCAGCGGAGTAATACCAGCATACAGCACGCTGGTGTTCGACATTTGGCTCACAGATTTCTGGACAAAGACTAAAGGTGATCGCAATTAAGCGGTCACCTTTTTTATATCTACGCCACGCTAATTCCTACCTTTGACACCATGCCTCTTAGGTACTTTCGCTCGAGAATGAAAAGAAAAACACACTTTTCTTTTGCATTCTGCTCGCTTATTCGTACCTTTGAGGCTGTGCCTCTTAGGTACTTTCGCTCGAGAATGAAAAGAAAAACACGCTTTTCTTTTGAATTCTGCTCGCTTATTCGTACCTTTGAGGCTGTGCCTCTTAGGTACTTTCGCTCGAGAATGAAAAGAAAAACACGCTTTTCTTTTGAATTCTGCTCGCTTATTCGTACCTTTGTCAAGGATATACACAACTGAAAACAAGACAGAAAATGATCTGGAATGAAACTATTGAATGTATGAGTCGCGAACAGCTTCGCGACCTACAAAGCCAACGTCTGCGAAAAATGGCAGACTACGTCTATCACAACACACCATTCTATCGGAAGAAATTTCAAGAAATGGGACTCGAACCTGGTGATATCCGAGATATAGACGACATCGTGAAACTACCATTTACCAACAAGCTCGACCTGCGCGACAACTATCCCTTCGGACTGACTGCCGTGCCCATGAGTCAGATTGTGCGTATCCACGCCTCTTCAGGAACTACAGGTAAACCGGTAGTAGTACTCTACACCCGCAAAGACCTTGCCATGTGGACCGAAGCTATCTCACGCGCATTCACTGCATACGGCGCTACAAAAAACGATATCTTCCAAGTGAGCTATGGCTACGGACTCTTCACCGGAGGACTCGGTGCTCACGATGGAGCTACCAATATCGGAGCCAGCGTGATTCCTATGTCAAGTGGAAACACACAGAAACAAATCACGCTGATGCACGACTTCGGCACATCGGTACTCTGTTGCACACCATCATACGCCATGTTCTTAGCAGAAACACTAAAAGACTGCGAATGGCCACGAGACGAATTCAAACTCAGAATTGGTGCATTCGGAGCTGAACCATGGACTGAAGAGATGCGCCATAAACTCGAAACATCATTGGGCATCAAAGCATACGACATCTACGGACTGAGCGAAATAGCAGGACCAGGAGTGGGATACGAATGTGAATGTCAGAACGGTACACACCTCAACGAAGACTATTTCTACCCCGAAATACTCAATCCTGAAACAGGAGAACCCATGCCTGAAGGACAATTGGGAGAACTTACCTTCACACACCTTACCAAAGAGGGAATGCCATTGCTGCGCTACCGCACACACGACCTCACCGCACTACACTATGAGAAATGTGCATGCGGACGCACATTAGTGCGCATGGACCGCATACTGGGACGCTGCGACGACATGCTCATCATACGTGGCGTCAACGTATTCCCATCACAAATCGAATCAGTCATCCTCTCGTTGCCTGAATACGAACCGCACTTCCTGCTGACCGTCGATCGTAAAGACAATACCGACACAAGCGAACTGCAGGTAGAGGTCAAAGAGGAATACTACACCGACGAGATGTCAACCATGGTTGGACTGCAGAAGAAACTCGAAGCAGAACTGCGTAGCGTCATCGGACTCGGCTTCAAAGTGCGCCTCGTAGAACCACGTGCCATCGAGCGCTCTACCGGTAAAGCTAAACGCGTCATCGATAAACGCAAGCTATAAACGCCGTGACCAAACGACACACAACCGCATTTCAATCATGCGACATACAGACAACAGAAACAACAAACAATAAAACAATAAGAATATGTTAGCTAAACAACTATCCGTTTTCCTCGAAAACAAGTCAGGCCGCCTGACAGAAGTTACAGACGTGCTGGGCAATGCAGGCGTCAACCTCTCAGCCATGAGTATTGCTGACAACAGCGACTTCGGCATCCTGCGCTGCATAGTAAGCGACCCCGACAAAGCCTACCAAGTGCTCAAAGCATCACACTTCGCCGTAAAAATGACCGATGTCATCGGCTTTGTATGTCCCAATACCAGCGGTTCACTGGCAAAAGTACTGAAACACTTGTCGGAAAACGGAGTATTCATCGAATATATGTACTCATTCTCCAACGGCGATGTGGCGCACGTAGTCATACGTCCAACAGACCTTGAGGGCTGCGAAAGAATACTCGCAGAAAAGAAAGTAGATCTACTTGCTGCAAGCGATTTATACCGTCTGTAATGCCGAAAATCACGCATTTTAGGCATAAAAAACGCGTTTTGGGAACTTTTTTCGAAAAAACACGAAAAAAGTTCCCAAAATATTTGGTGGATTCACAAAAACTCCGTACCTTTGCAATCGCTTAAAAGAAATAAGCAATCAAACAAAGAAATAAGGGCGCTTAGCTCAGCTGGTTTAGAGCATCTGCCTTACAAGCAGAGGGTCGGGGGTTCGAATCCCTCAGCGCCCACAAAGAGTTCCAAAATATTGGAACTCTTTTTTTTTGTTTATATATCCATCTAAGCCTACTCTAGGCTCACCCGATAAACCTAGGGGGGAATATTCTTTGATTCTACAGAAAATTTATATCTTTGCACCATGAACAATCAAGGACTATTAGCATTGGCACAGTTAATTCTGCCATCAGAGATACTTTCAAA
>NZ_NPJB01000086.1:0-1837 GCF_002251345.1 Prevotella sp. P4-119
AATATATTGACTATTATAACAATAAAAGAATAAAAATCAAGTTAAATGGTATGAGTCCAGTACAATACAGAATGACTCAATTAAATACGTAAATGTTTAACCCGTCCAACTTCTTGGGGTCACTTCACTATGACAGATAAGTCAAAGGTATCAAAATAACTGTATGCGTAAGCGGTGTTATACATTCGCCTACGACTTTTATCCTAAATCGGTCATTATAATACGACACGCATGACCATGGATTATTATATTTCTAATTGCCGATTTGAGTTATTGAAATAGTAATGCTCACTAATATCTCTAGGGATTAGTATAAATTATAGTCTTAGACTTTTTTCTTTTAGTTTCTGTTTAGCTGCGGAAACCATCTCCTTGTTTTCTGTACTATCTTTAAGTTTTTCTGAGTATTTTAGAAAAAGTGTATAGTAATGTATTACTTTATCTTCAATTCCTATTGTTTCATACATTTGGGCTATATTATAGTATGTAATCGGATTGTTGGATTCATAGAGTGAACTATTCTCAAAAGCTAATGCTGCTTCTTTATATTTGTGGCTTAAGAAATATCCTTCTGCAACACCCTTATAAAGTGTGGAGAGCATCACGCTATCTGGAGTTTGTAATTTAATAGCTTTTTCCAAAAAATCAACTCCTTCTGTGCCTAATCCAATAGATATACATATTTTCCCCAAATGGTATAAAGAAGGGAAATCTTTGTTGTTTTTAAATTTTGTTGCTTGTAATAAATAATCGTAGGCTTCACTATTCTTTCCTAAGTTTTCAAGTGAAATCCCTATAATAAACGAAGATTCGTAATTCTCAAAACCATTTTTTTGAAGTTGCATATAAGAATTATAAGCTTCTTGGTAATTTCCTGTTAGATAAGAAGCATATCCAAATTGCCTCAAAACAGGCATGTTTAAAGAATCTTTTTGCAAATACCTTTGGCAGATGTCTATTGTCTTGGAAAAATGATTTATAGTGTTGCAATAAGTCGCTAATGAGACAACTACTTCGCTGTCATATGGATTCAATGTTATAATACTATCACCATAAAATAGTAATGAATCAGAATTTGCCAAATTACGGTACGAAAAAAACAATGAACGTAAATCTTCATATTTTAAACTGTCTGTGGGGAAAGTTCTTAATATGGAGATACATTCTTTATAGTGTCCAATATGTTTGTGGGCATCAACTAATTTACGAGCGACTATTAAATCCTCTTTGATCTTATATAACTGGCTGTAATATAAGACGGCCTCATTATAATTAAATTCGTTTACGCAACTATCTGCCTTTTGCTTTAATCTTTCAGAACTTATGCTGTTTTCTGCCATACAAGTAATCGGCAAAAAAGCTAATAATAAAACAAAATATTTAGAAAAAGAATTTTTCATAACTTAATCAAAGCGTTTTATGTTGTTGAAATTTACAGGCAAAATATAACTTATGCTTACAGGAGTCCCATCTGCCAATTTTCCTGGTGTCCATTTTGGACATTTTTTTAATAGCAGTACGACTTCTTTGGCAAAAGCCTTTTGCTCAGGTTCTGATATTATTTTTATATTATCTATAGTACCTTCATTTGTTATGACAAACGATACTACAACTTTAGCTTTTTTTGTTTCATAACCAGTAGGATATGTTAAATTTTTAGAGACCCATTCTAAAAACTTAGAGAATTCATACTTACCATCGAATTTTGGTGATATAGCTTTTTGTGGTAAAGCTTCCACTGTCGGTAATTCTTGCTTGTACGATACATCTGATTTCGTTGTGCAAAAGTATAGAATTATAGACATACAAACTATAGTAAATGATGCTGTTATAATCA
>NZ_NPJB01000087.1:0-51109 GCF_002251345.1 Prevotella sp. P4-119
TTTTGTTCAATCTCCCCATTGACAGAATGGTAAGTGTGGAACCGATAGATATACCATTCCGAGAGAACCCGGAATTTGACTCCGAACATTTCTTTGATGATGTCATAGGAGTCAGCAAGAATATTCACGAGAGAGCAGAGCGTGTCAAGTTTTGGGCAAATGCAGAGCAGAGCAGGTATATCAAAACAAAGCCTCTGCATTCCTCTCAGTGCATATTAAGTGAGAATCCTACGGACGGAAGTTGTATTTTCTATATTGATGTGGTGATAAATTTCGAGATGTATTCTGTGTTTATGTCCTATGGTGCGGGAGTAAAAATCTTATCCCCACGTAAGTGCTTGAACCATATGAGCCAAGTGCTGAAAGCTGCCGCCTCTTTGTACGACCAACGTGTATAACGTTATTAACTATACGAATAGGAAGATTAGCATGGATTATATTTGCTACTTTTGTAAGCGAAAAATTTCGAAATAAGTAATGAAGAAGAAAATCTTGTATAGAAACGATATAAGTAACAACTTTGCTGAATAAGAAAATGACCGAGCAAGAACTGCAAAACAAGATAGGTGCAATGCACTTGAGATTTTTGGATGATCAAGTACATTATGAAGAGTTTGTAAATGTTCTGATGTGCTACTCTGAGTCATCAGACAATTATGGACAATCTGTAACTGCTGCACTGCGAGACGGATTGACTAATAGTGAACACTATTTCAGAATGGAGAGTGCCATCTCTCCACGATCCATCGTGATTGAGAAAAAGAGTAAAGGCTTGAACGTTTCTAAGGCAGACATAGAAGGCTGTTATTCTCTATGTTTTATCCTCGATGACGAAAGAAAACTAAAGATGCACTTCGATAGGAAACTTAGTCATTTGCTCTACATTCTCATTCTCCTCTGTTCTTTAAAAAACGGCTTTTTGGCCGATTTCTTTCTGTCAGAGGACAATTTGCGCACTGTTATACAGTTAATCAAGTTGATTTATCCTCATATGGATGAGAAATCTGCCAGGCTGATGGCCAAGGAACTTGCTTCCGATCGTTCTTTTTCTGATATCCTGCAGAAAATGAAGGCTCCGCTGGGTGATTGCCTTCGGCAGGCGCAGATAGTAGATGACTTGTATTGGTATATGCCTTATGCTGTCAAACTGAAAAAGAAAAGGCTGTATAAAGTTCATATCCCACAGCCCCAGATAGTCTGTCCACCAGAATTTCTTTCCATCATAGATGCCCTTCCTGATGCCTCTGAGTTTGTTTCAGAAGGATTAGACATAGAGGAACGAGATATGGAGAACGACTTTGCTTGGGCTAAGGTAGCTGCGGCGCAAGGTAAGGCAGATGGGTTGTATAAATTAGGTGTGTATTATGGAACTGGCGATGTGGTATCTCAAGACTACAAGAAGTCAAAATACTATTTTGAGTTGGCTGACCAAAGAGGCTGCTTAGATGCCACTTTCGAGTTAGGTGTTTACCACATGTTTGGCTTTGGTGTCAAGAAGGATATCCGCAAGGCACTCGCCTATTTTGAGCGTGCTGCCGCTAACGGTCATGCAGAAGCTGCTGCCTACGCAGGACAAATCTACAAGTGTGGTACGAATGGTGTGAAGGTGAATCACCAGAAAGCATTCAACCTATATATGATTGCAGCAGAGCGCAATCAGGAAGAAGGTATGATGTACGTGATACTTGGATATCTGCTTGGTGAGGGAGTAAAAGCAGACATTGACAAGGCCTACGAATGGTTTCTGAAGGCAGAAGCCTTAGGGTACGAAAGGATTAAGACAATTTATGGCATACATTATTTCAACCAAGGTGATAAAGAGTCGCTCGACAGGGCACGCCAACTGTTTAGTGACGGTTGCAAAGCCGGCATTCCCCAAGCGTTCTTTTTTATGGGGAAAATGATTCATATGGGTTGTTGCAAGACGGACAATGTCAAAGAAGAAATGAAAAAATGGTTTTTGAAAGGTGCATTGTGTGGTGAACAGATGAGCATTTTGGCGGTGAAGAAGTGTTTTCCTGTTGAATATGCCAAATGCCAGGATAGTCTTGAGAATCAGTTGTCCATGCGCGATATCTTCATCAGTCAGGTGCAGTTGATGGGCAATATGTTTTGGGACACCTTCATCCAGTTGGTCGATGCTTACAGGGAACGATGGCATGAGCACTATCTTGCTGAGATTTGCAAACAGTTGAACATCCACAAAAAACCTGACGGTAACGATAATAACAGGGTACCAGAGCGACGTATTACTATCAGGAAGTCTAAAGGAGGCAAACTTCCTTATGAGATTGTTTTAACCCTGTTCAATGGTGACGAGATTGTCATTGATAAGATCAATCCCAAATGTCTCACCCTATTCTTACTAACTATCATCTGTTCCTACAAGAACGGCTATACTACTATGATGGCTACAGACAAAAACTGCAGGCCGATATTGAAGGAACTGGTGTATTTGGTCAATGGTAATAGTATCAGCAATCTCGATGACTATGTGGAAGGTATGATGGGGTATGAGAAGGATGAAGAGAAAAAAATAAACGAGGACTACTATAAGCAATATTCTAATATGACTAAAAAAGCCATTAAAAATGCTGTAGGAGATCGTGATGATGCCAATTACTACCTTTTCAGGTTTGACAGAATTTCAGGAAGGAAGATCTTGAGGCATATTTTTCTTGATACTCATAATATCGATATTCCGCACGAACTCATGCACCTGGCAGTTAGAATGCCAGATGCTCTTGATGTTGTACAACATGCAGAATATCAGATTATTAAATAATAAACCATAGCAGAAAATCCTTAAGTTTATACCTATACAGTTTGCCGTTTTCTTAGGAATGCGGCTACTCTTTTACTACCTTTGCAGCACGAAATCCAAGGACATTCTGAGGATACATATTAATAAAAATGAATTCATGATAGAGGAGATTAAGAAAACGATTGACGCAATGACAACAGACGAGATGAAGCAGCGTCTAACTGAATACATGGCCGCAGACCAGCAGTTGATTCCTCGTCCTGTTGCGGTTGAAGTCAGACCCAGTGTCGCCAACAGTAGCAGGTGTCGTTACGACGTACTGTTTATTAATGAGAACGGTCAGGAGACTGAGGTGAAATTTCATGACCGATATTCGCGTCTTCTTTATATTTACACCTTACTCCACCCACAAGGCTATCAGCGTCGTATGGCAGCTGCCAACAACTATAAGGAACTGCAACAACTCTACAGCTTGCTCTATTTCAAGGATAGTGATGCTCTGGTGAAGACAGTCGAAAGTACCGATTTCGACCACTTCTTCAGTCATTATATCGCCCAATCGCGCAATGCCATCCGCCAGGCTACACCTCATGCCTCAGACTTTGCCATTGACCGTCCGCAGTCGCACGACGGAAAGGTACTTATCCCATTCGTGGCACAGGGTGGCACAGTCATCCTTGCCAGTTCGCTTCGTAACCAAATGTCTAATCTTTAATTATTATCACACCATGTATCAGAACGGCAGAAACATTACATTTACCGACCGCAGCAACAGTTGTGTTGACATGTTCCTTAAGGACATCAGAAAATCACAGCCCCTTACTAACAAACAGGAATACGACCTTTGGCTTCTCATGCGTCAGGGCAACAAACAGGCTCGTGACAAGTTCGTCCTTGCCAATCTGCGCTATGTGGTGACTGTTGCCAAGAAGTATCTTGCCTCTGGCACATCCTTCGAAGACCTTATCATGGCAGGCTCGTTGGGCATTACAAAAGCAGCAGACAAGTTTGATGCTAACAGGGGAGTTCGTTTCATAAGCTTTGCAAAATGGGACATCGAGAGCGAGATACAGAAGGTGGCATACAACCACTTCAAACACAAGAGTGCTACCCTGTCCTTGGACGAACCAATAAATTCTGATAAGGATGACTCATATAGTCTGATGAACAGTCTGGCTTCGCCTTCAAATGTTCAGCCTGACTGGCAACTCCGCTATGACGATTCTCTCTTTGCGCTAAAGATGAGGCTTGACACCCATTGGCAGGGCGCAGGTGAGATGTTGGACGATTACCTTTCCATGATGGATAAGGGATTCACCGCTTCTGACTTTGCTCGTAAGTATCATTTGAACGACCGACAAAAGCGCTGTTTCCTTGATATTGTGCATACCGAGGGTCGTCGTTTAAGGCTTGTAGCATAAGACAGTACTCAGTTGTTATAGGTATAAATGAAAGGGGAGTATTGAATATATTTCCTATCTTTGCACCAGAATATTAAAAATTGTTTGATATGGCTATTAGAAAGAAACCGGCACGCAGACTTAAATCAGAAATCGGAGGTCATGGAGATTTCTCAGAGGAGACTATGGACAAGTATAAGGAACCTGACATTTGGACCGTCATCACAGCACTCGATAGAATTCTCGACATGGCTCAGCACTCTCAATTGTCTGACGAATTTTGGGAGTCTGTTAAGAATCCATTGGCTTTCCTCAATAAGGAGTTGGACTTAACCAATATTCAGATTGTTGCTCTGGCAATGCTCGTCGAGTCAGGAGAACCGATGTCCTGGAAAGACATGAGCGACTATCTCGGCTGCTCCCGATTGTCTGTCATGGTATATTCTGAGGAGATTGAAGGATTGGTGACCAAGCGCTGGGCCGTTCGTAAAGACGTCCGTGATCTTTATGGTGTTCATGAGGGGCTTGTCTTGGTGCGTGGTGTCGTCACGGCTCTCCGTCATAATAAGTCCTTTGTCCCAGAGAAGATTGATGGTTTCACCGAACAACAGTTTGTTGATCGGCTGGAGAGACATGTTGGAAAGAATATCAACGACCCCCGTGCTTCATTTGAGGATGATGAGGAATGGATGCTTGAATTTGCCAAGGCGAATTCGCATCTTCCTCTCTGTCGTGAGGTTCTGAGGTTTAATAATATTCATGTCCAGTCGCTTCTGCTGTTGATCGTTGTTGATTATGCTCAGTGGGAAGGATCTGACAGTGAGGGACTTACCTTACAGGCCATCGATAGTCTTTATCCTGATGAGTATGAATGTGACTTCATGCGTGAGGAACTTACTAAAGGGACTCATCCTCTCATCCAATGCGGTTATGTAGAGCATAAATGTGATGAGGGCCAGGCCGATACAAACCAGTATATGCTCACACGTAAGGCAAAGACCGAACTCCTTTCTGCTTATACCCCCAGTCACTCAAGATGCAGAAATATGAAATCTGCTGACCGTTTTCTGAAGGGACATGCGACAATCAAGGAGAAATCGTTGTTTTTCAATATTTCTGATCAGAAGCAGATAGACCGTCTTACCCAACTGCTCAGCACTGAGAGCTTGCCTACTATTCAGAAGCGACTTGAGGAGCAGGGTATGCGTAAGGGCTTTGCCTGCCTGTTTTATGGCGCTCCTGGCACAGGAAAGACCGAGACCGTCCTTCAGATTGCCCGTCAGACGGGACGCGATCTCATGCAGGTGGACATTGCCGGACTGCGCGATAAGTGGGTCGGAGAGAGCGAAAAGAACATTAAGGAGGTGTTTACCCATTATCGCAGACTGTGTCATACCAGTGAGGTAATGCCCATTCTGTTCTTCAACGAGGCCGATGCCATTATCAACAAGCGTACTGAGAATGTGGAGCACTCTGTCGATAAGATGGACAATGCCATGCAGAATATCATTCTGCAGGAGATCGAAGCCCTCGACGGTATCCTCATTGCCACCACCAACCTGACAAGCAATCTCGATAAGGCTTTTGAGCGTCGTTTTCTCTACAAAATGGAGTTCCATAAGCCAAATACGGAGGTGAAAACCAAGATTTGGCGCTCCATGCTGAAGGACATCAGTGCAGATGATGCTCACCAGTTGGCCTCTCATTTCGATTTTTCAGGCGGTCAGATCGAGAATATTGCCCGCAAACGCACCGTTGACTACATCCTCTCTGGCAAATTCGCCTCTTTGGGTGAGATTGAAGACTACTGTCGTGCAGAACTCCTCGTCAACAAAAACGCCCGTCGCATAGGTTTTACATCATAAACAATAATATAAATACTATATAAGTATGAAGAAGCTTGTCAGCCCTCAGGGACTCATAGACGGAAAATATGAAGATCCCAATTTGTCAGAGGCAATCCACGAAAGAGTGGATAATAAACTCACAGTATCTTACCGTCATGACTTTGGGGAGGATATCCAGGTTACTCCCCAATTATCCTACGAACTTGTCAATGGTCAAGTCACCCTCATCGAACTCTCTTATACTATAGAAAATCCAACTCCTGAACGGCTGGAGAAATTCTGCTTTGAGTGTGCGATTTTTTATCTGCTCAGCGGTTTCGAAGTGGTTTCAGAAGAAACCCCACGTGTGCGTATCCGTGTCACAGATCTATACGATATGGCAGGACTCATTTATGCCCTTGATTATCAGTCTGTCAGCTTGTATAATATTATGTGTCCCGTTGGTTTTAACGAAGACTCATTGCCGAAATACCCTGAAGTGATGGAGTGGGATACGCATGACGACGGAAGTCTTGATGAAGTTGACGATGAGGATGATGACCCCTTCGTTGTTGATGACAAGGGAGTGGCATATTCTGAAGATGGAAAGGTTCTGAAGTTCTGTCGTTGCACATTTAACGAGCCTTATTATGAAGTGCCTGACGGAGTGGAGGAAATAGAGGATTTCGCATTTTATTCTTGTCGTCACTATATTAAACTCTCCATTCCTCGTTCAGTCCGAACCATTGGTGGCTCCCTTTTCGCCAATGGCGGATATATCGTTATCAGATAAGATAGATTGTGTTTGTTGAAAGCTTTTGACATTTTTGATAAAATAATATATGAAAATTATGAAAATAGCAGGAAAGAGATTGGCAGAGATTATAAAGAAAAGTGTGGGAAGCACTCTTGTTGGACCATCATGGAAAGAGGTGCGTTATTTTCATCCTGAGGGGAAAGATATGCCTAACGGCTCTCATTATCAGCGTGGCTACTTTATTTGTGAATGTAAAACAAATGCAAGCAGTTTTGTTTTAGACGAAGAGGTTCATGATCTCCAATATGAGCAGGAAAGATACAGAGGTGGTGTCATTGTGTTTCCTACCGATATAAATGCTGCTGAAGTGGACGATAATCAGTTGTCTCATAAGATAAAGCGACTGATAACAGTCTTTAAATACCACCCTCAAAAAGATTCTATACTTCAAGGTGTTGTGAAGATATTTGACAACAAAGAAGAAAATTGCATCGGTGCATTCAGTGTCGGGCATTACTTTAAAGGCAAATACATCGGTGACAAGGGAAACGTGTATAATGAAAAATCAATAGCCATTGAAATAAACGGCCTCTCAAGCAAATCTTTGCTGACCATTGCAGCGATGATAGCTCGAAAACTGCGACAGGAAACGGTATTGGTAAAAGACTTGAATAAAAACAAAATCTATACCGCTGCTTCAATACCAGATGATGCTGCTTCGGATGCTGAGTCGGAAAAGTAAGGAATGATTCAAAACCATTATGGGGCAAATCTTATATAATAGTAAAAAAAACGTAATAATTCAGCATGAATGCTATGATACAGCAGAGTTTTTGCTAACTTTGCGGAAATATTTCACTTATTTACGACCGAATGAAGATACTGCATACAGCCGACCTGCATTTGGGGCAGGTCATCTACCAGAACTACGACCGGAGTGATGAACATCGCCACTTCTTCCATCAGCTGGAACAATGGTGCGAGGAAGAAAAGCCAGACGCTTTGCTTGTGAGTGGCGACGTGTTCGACATTCAGCAACCGTCTGCCACAGTCAAGAAAGCTTTTACCGACTATTTCGTCCATCTGCATCAGGTATGTCCTCAGATGCACATCGTCATCACAGCGGGCAACCACGACTCCGCTTCACGCATCCAGGCAGACAGCTCGGTCTGGAAACTGGCCAATGCACACCTGATAGGCACACCTCCTGCTGTTGACAGTTTGGAGCAGGCTGACGGTTGGCAGCATCAATACATTATCAAGCTTGATCATGGCTATGTGGTTGCACTTCCCTATATGGCAGGTGAACGCAAAGGCATCATCCAGTCCATACTCGACAAGGTGACGGAGGACAATACACTTGGCCTGCCTGTAGTGATGATGGCTCACCAAGCCGTCACTGGACTCGACATCACAGGTCACGGCTTTGACATCGGCACTTTGCGCACCATTGATTCTGATGCGATGGGGAGCGGTTTCGACTATCTGGCCTTGGGACATATTCATAAACCCCAGACCATCGGTCATCTGGAGGATGCAATGAGCGACGAGGTGTGCTATCATGCCCCTGTCATCCGCTATTCCGGCAGTGCCCTTCATGTCAGTTGTGATGAGGCCTATCCGCATACGGTCAGTCTTGTGGACATTGACCAACATCAGGGTAGGGTACAGATCCGCCAGCTTCGCATTGATGAACTGCGCCATTTCCATGTTCTCCCTTCAGACGGCACATCCTTCACTTCGGCAGATGAAGCCTTGGACGCCATGAAAGCATTTGTTGCAGAAGGCCAACGTGGCTATATCCGTTTCCGTTTCGACGTGAATACAGGCCTGCCGTCTAATTTCGGCCAGATGGTCTATGATGCGCTCCTTCCTTACGATGAAGAGTGGCGTTACAACCCAAAGATGTTGTGGACTGGTGTGAGCGCTGATGATGCATCGGAAAAGGAGAAACTGGTCTTTGAGGTAGCTGAGTTGCAACAGATGACCGACCCTATGGTGTTTATCGAGCGCACATTAAACCAATATCCAAACCTTGACCTTGACGATGTTCGTCAGGCCTTTGAAGAGGTGAAGGCAGAAATGCTGCTTTTGAGTGAAGAGAAACAGGAGAAGAAACGTCAGAAAACAAAATCCGTACAGCCATGAGATTGAAAGAACTGCATATCCGTAATATCGCCTCTATCGAGCGTGCCGACATTGACTTTGAGCACGGACTCAACGATGCCGTGACAGACACTCCTGCCTCTATCTTCCTGATTGCAGGTGATACGGGAGCTGGCAAATCCGTTATACTTGACAGTATTTCGATGGCTCTCTATAAGACCACCCCGCGAATAGATAATACTGCCAATAAGAAACTGAACTCATATACCGACAATGAGGGAGAAAGTCTTAACATCAACAGTCTTGAACAGTACACTCGTCTGGGCATCTCCGAGAAAGACGAGTGCTATAGTGAAGTGGTCTTCGAAGGCAATGACGGCAAAATCTATCATGCCCGTCTTACATTGGGAATGGTAAAGAGCAGAAAAAAGGACGCGGAAGGCCATTATATCATCAAGCACAACACTCCCGTCTGGCATGTAAAGACGGACGGTGACGACTGGACCAAAGCTGACGAACAAATCATTGAAAATGCTGTTGGACTCAACTTCCAACAGTTTGGACGCATGGCGATGCTTGCACAGGGGCAGTTTGCCAACTTTCTTACAGGAGACAAAAAAGAACGTGAGGATATCCTGGAGCAGCTGACCAACACGCAGCACTTCACTGCCTATGGTGAAGCCATCAAGAGCATCTTCGACAAAGCCAAGGCAGCGCAGACCACCATACAGACTCAATACGACACAGAGAAACCTCACACATTGAGTGACGAGGAGGTGGAACAGTTGACCAAAGACCAACAGGCTGACCTGCAACAGCAGGAAGCACTGGAACAGAAGATCAAACAGCAGGAAAACAAGCTGAAGCTGATTGATCAGGTGTTGCAAAACGAGAAGATACAGGAGGAAGCCCGACAGAAGAAACAATGTCTGGAAAACATCGTGGCTGGCGAGGAATATCAGCGGAACAGAGGTCTCTTCACAGACTGGGATGCTACCTCTGCCCAGCGTCAGACTCTTGTCAGTCTCCAAAGAGCGGAGCGTGAAGAACAGGCGGTCAGAGGTGAACTTGAGGCTTCGCACAACCTTTTTTTGAAACTTTCTGCTGATCTCGTCGCCAGACGAAACCAACTGAAAGTACTGAATGATTCCATCAGTAAGACACAAGAGTGGATAGACCTGCACAGGCAATACGACGCGCTGTTTGCCAAGGCTGGCGAGATAAAATTGAAAATAGATCAGTATCTTTCCAATCTGGAGAAGGCCGCTGAGACAGACCGCTCTATTCAGGAAGAGAATGTAAAGACAGAACTTCTCAAAAAGGCAGACGAAGAGGCTGCAAAACAGGCAACGGAGGCAGACAGGGCTGTTAAAGCTAAAGAGGAAGAGATAGAGCGGCTGAATAGGCAATGCGCAGCCCTCAACCCACAGCAGATCAACGACCAACTTAGTCGGTCGGAAGCTAAAAAACGCTCTCTTGAAGACCTTCGCAAACTTTACGACACCTTGTCGGCCAACCAAAAAGAAGCCGATGAACTCAGAAATGAGATGAAGGCAGGAAAAGCAGAATTGGCAAGGCTTCAAGAGGATAAGGAAAAAGCTGAATCAGACTTCCAGACGAAGAAAACCGAATCAGAGTTGGCTGACAAGCATCTGACAACCATGAAGATGAGCGTAAGCGACACCATTGTCCACCTGCGTCATCGCCTGCACGACGAACACACAGAGATCTGTCCGCTTTGTGGAAGCAAGATTGACTATAGCCACCTCGAAGACGATTTCAAAGGTATTCTGACTCCTCTTGAACAAGAGCAGGAAAAGGCGGCTGCCGCACTTGTGGCTGCAACGCAACGGCGCGACGGGTCCAGAGATGCGTATCTCAAGTTATACGGAGCACTGCAGGGGAAAGAGCAGCAACTGGCGAGGGCTGACCAAAAAATCAAAGACGACCGTCACAGTATGGAGGTCATGGCAACAGAGATGGAGCTGGACATCACCCAACTGCCCACTCCGCAGATTGCGCATGCGCTTACAGGTGTGCTCGCTGACATCGAAAGGCAGAAGGCCTCACAGAGAGACGTTGAACGGCTGCAAAAAGAGATCAACAAACTCTTCCAGGAGAAGAAACCCCTTGATGCTGCCAAGATCAATGCCGAGAAGGTGAAGGCCAAAGCAGAGAACGATGTAAAGACCAATGCAGAGGCGATTAAACGCTTGAAGATGGAGCACGCTGCGATACTTCAGAACTGTGAGCTTGCCAAGACAGAGATCGGTAAACTGCTCTCCGGCTATGCCGATGACTGGCAGGCAAATACCGATGCCACTTGCAAGAAACTGGAAGAAGATTCCAGGGAATATACTGCCCATCAGAAACAGTTGTCCGACGATACTGCAAAGCGCAACCAGGTTTGCACGCTGATTGATGCAATCTCAAAGATTTGCGACAATATCATTCTGTCGTGTCCCGACTGGCAGATTGCGGAGCAGCCTCAGTCCTATTCCTGCCGTGATATCAGCGCCGAGTGGACTGCGTTGATGGGCAGAGTGTCAACACTCACTTCGAAATGCAAAGAGTGCAGACAGACGATAGAGGGTTCCAGCCATGCGCTCAACAGCTTCTATCAAGAGACTGGCAAGACGGCAGAGGCGCTGTTTGCGCTGATGGACAAAGAGCATCAGGTGGCTGCCGCCCGAAAGTTTGTCGGCGATACCGACGCCCAGTTGAAGTCGCGCAACGATGCCATCGGCGATGCCCAAAAGCAAATCGACGATGCCCTTGCGGCACTTCACGTCGGCAGTCGTTCCGAACTGCCCGACAGGCAACAACTGGAAGGGCAGAAGGCTACCGCCAATACGCTCCGCGACGAGATTCTGTCTAAGATAGCACAGACCAGAAGCCAACTTGAAACCCATCAGACCAACATTAAGAAACTGAAAGAGATTGAGTTGGAACTGGAAGCTGCTAAGCAGCGTTTCGCACGCTGGGATAATCTGAACCGCATATTCGGAGGCACCCGATTCCGCACACTGGTGCAGACCTATATTCTGCGTCCGCTGCTCAACAATGCCAACATCTATCTGAAACAGATAACCGACCGCTACCGGCTCACCTGCAGTGAAGACAACGAGCAGCTGAGCATCCTTGTGCTGGACCGTTACAACAAGAATCAGGTGCGTAGCGCCACCGTCCTCTCCGGAGGCGAGCGCTTCATGATATCCCTGGCACTCTCGCTGGCATTGTCCTCGCTCAATCGGCCCGACATGAACGTCAACATCCTCTTCATTGACGAAGGCTTCGGCACCCTTGACGAGAAGAGCCTCGACTCTGTGATGCAGACGCTCGAAAAGCTTCAGGAGATAGCAGGACAGACGAATCGCCGTGTGGGCATCATCTCTCACCGTGAAGAGCTCGAAGAGCGTATCCCTGTGAAGATACAGGTGATCAAGAAAGGTGAGGGGCGCAGTATGGTGGAGATATCAAATGCATAACCGAGTCATAACCGTAAAGCAGAGGCTTTGAACCGCTGCCCCCTGCCTGATGATCAGGAGACGACATCACATTTCAACGGTAACCATTATGAGCGGACCAGTATGGTTCGCTCTTTTTGTTTTGACGAGTCCGTCAGAGCCCCTGATGGGTTATAGGTATAAATTCCCCGTCTGGTTAGAAAACAAATCGTACTTTTGTATCATAATCAAAAAAACAAGAAAGATGATGATGAATTTATTGCTAGAAAGTGTGGTTGTGATAGTTCTTGAGTTTATAGCCAAATGTCTGCTTTGGCCCTTTATGATCGCTTTGTTCATAGTGTGCATAGCAATGATCCTGGCACTTATTGCCGGAATCGTATTTCTCGTAGGAGCGTTGATAAAAATCGCTATAGAGAAGATCGTCGAAGACTATAAGTCTGACGGCATATTAGGGGCATTGAAAACAATCCTCCTGATATGTTGCGGTGGCTTCGTATTAGTCCTTATTTTCCTTCCTGATATTATCGAGTGTTGGGAAAATATCACCAAAGGCTACAGGGTCTGGGAGGGTGATGTTGACGGCAAACACATCAAGATGCAAATGCGCAGAGGTCCCTTGTACGACGAAAAATAAAACCGCTGGGCTGCCCGTCAGCTGAGAAATGCCAACGGGCATGCATCAAAAAAGGCGAGGGGAGCAATATACTCCCCTCGCTGGTGCTTGGTCAGCGATCCAGCCGCCTGAACCTCGCAAGTCCGTTTCCTGACAGTTCTCCTTATTCTAAAGGAGAGTTGTCAGAATGTTACCATTGCCGACCACATGGAAAGTGGCGTCGAGGGTCTGGTTGCGTCCAGGGTCATAATAGCCAATGACATGAAAGTTGCTGTTGCGCAGACACTGGCGTCCGCTTGATTCTACGTCGATGTAACCCAAAACATGGTTGTTACGGTCTTTTAATGTTTGTCTAGACATAACTGTATAATTTTATTAAAACATATCATTGTCATAAGTGTTGTAAACATAAACGTCAACATATTCCTCGTCGTCTTCTATTTTGTCTTTGGGAACAAACTCGCCAGTATCTTCGACGATATAGCCCTCGACGCCGTCTTTGTGGAATACCACCTCTTCGTTGTCGTCCAGATCAACCTTGTCGTACTCCGGCACCACGACCTTTAAGGTGTTGAGATCGAGAGCGCCGTATTTTCCGTCACCCTCAAGGAGGACGAAATCGTTCCATGGCTCGTGGCATGCCGTAAGCACGTTAGGGACAAGCACCGTACCGTTGCCAGTGACAAGACCAAACTTATCCTTCATACCGTCCCAATAAGCCTGATACATCGTTGCGTAGGGATAGCAGACGAGCGCATCGAAACGGAAATCGGTGAAGACATGGTCAGAACCGTCGGCAGCAACGATGCCATACCTCCCGTCTTTCTTGGCGCCTAGCGTGGGATAGTCGAAGAGGTAGCGGTCGCCCACGAAAGTAAAATCTTCATAGTCTGCCGGAACCAGAATCTGTCCTACAGCATTCTTAACCCCTTTCTTGCCGGTGGCAGGGTCTGTAAACTTGTAGTTGGTCCAGTCGTAAGACGAGAAGAGCTTGTCCAGCCGCTCTTTGGCTTCGTCGCGAGCGTCATCGGAAAGTAGGTGTGCGTCATGCAGTTTCGCTTTCAGTTGTTCAATCTCATTCAGCTGATCTACAGTTGGTCTTGGTCTTTTCTGTTCTTCTTTCATTTTAAACTATTATTAATTAAAAATCTCGCTGCAAAGATACGAATCTATTCCGAACCAGACGGGATTTTTATACGTATAACGCATCGGGTGCGAATTATAATAGTTTTTTTCTCCCTGCTTCCGTTAAGTCAAAAAGAGCAAAAAGCCAATTTCCTTCATCTCACCTATAGTTAAACCGCCCTCTTGGCATATGGAGGTTGAGCTCCATAACCTTGGCAGCGTTCGGGGTAACATAACCAACTATCTGTTCCAGGGAAGGCAGGCCTCTCAGATACCGCGTCAGCAAATCATTGTCATCGATGATAATTCTATGATCAGGGATTCTTACTCGCCGAATACTGATTTTTTTCTTCTTAGGACCTATATCCAACGCTTTTGTCTCTAAGCTACACCAATAAACAGATTTCAAGTCCATAGAACTTCTCTTTTCAATGGCATCTTGGGCATGAGTCCTGCTTACAGATATCTTATGTGAGTCTCTCGACATCGTATCCACCCAAACATCACCGCCTGATCTGAATACCTCATCATAGATTTGTTTGATAACCGATTGGGAGGAGTTGAACGAGAAAAACTTTGTGGGTAGTCCCCCCACAGCCTTTTGGCAGAGAAGCGTTAGCATATAAAACATCTTATCTCCGCGATAGCCAAAATTCAAAGGAAAGCTCTCTCCGTTATCCTTGACAACCAGTATGTCATAGTCGCCATTAGCATCAGCTTGTTTCTTCTTTTTCGTTGGCTTGACAACTATATTGAAGTCAGGTGGAGTGATATTCTTAACATGTTTT
The DNA here is from genome assembly GCF_002251345.1 of Prevotella sp. P4-119. Taxonomy (NCBI): domain Bacteria; kingdom Pseudomonadati; phylum Bacteroidota; class Bacteroidia; order Bacteroidales; family Prevotellaceae; genus Prevotella; species Prevotella sp. P4-119. Next base: position 14,850 of record NZ_NPJB01000087.1, read on the forward strand.
TTTTCAAAGTCTTGCAATTCAGGCTCGTCATTGTCAAACTCGGTGTGAATAAAGTCAGTGAATATAGCTTCCGATTCTTTCAAGCTGTTGTAATCAAGCGTATCCTTAATAATGATGTTAAGTTGATCTTTTTGCGGTCCATTTAGTTTGTTTACAAAACACCTGATAAATTGTTGGGCAACATTAATATCACCCGTGCAAGTCATGTGAGTAAAATGGTTTGACATGTCTATTAATTCCTTTAGATTGCCATTGAATATACTCATGACAAAATCACAAAACTCCTGGTTGCCGTATTGGAAAAAACGCCTGATAGTATTCACATAACTTTGACTTTTTCTGGAGCGGAGACCTGCCATAAATTGTTCCAGCTTGTAATTCATATAGTCAAAGTCATAGTTTTCCCCCTTAAAGAAAGTTTCTGTCATATAGCGGTAATCGCCCAATTTCATTGGCATCACCCTCGCAACAACATCCGAGTGAGTAATGAGGTTGTAGAGCTGCGGATCTACAGAATCATCCACTGACTGATGGGCAGAAGACGGCTCATACGGCAATAAGACAATATCGTAGGTCTTACTTTTCCTCTGCATCTCTTTGAACTGTTCCAAGTAAGGCTTCGTCTTTTCGTTGATAAAGATGAAAACCTGATTGGGATTTAAGTTTAACGCATATTTTTCCTCATTACATTCTATTGTTGTCATAACTCACAGATTTTATAATTGGTACAAAAATACAAAGAAAAGGGCAGATGGGCAAATTTCGGTTATCAAGATTGCCTTATTTTAACATAGTCCCTTCTTCGCGCGTGGTCAGATGCTGTTGTTATATCTATAAAAAAGGAAGCCTCAATAGTTTTATTTTCATAATTTTGCGACCAACATCAAAACATTATACCGCATTATGAAACAATTAAAGATTAACCCAAGTATCACAGATCGTTCTGAAGAGTCGCTCAATAAGTATCTGTTAGAAATCAGCCATATCCCTATGGTCAACACAGACGAAGAAGTGATACTCGCCCAAGCCATCCATGCAGGAGGAAAAAATGGAGAGAAGGCCAAGAACAAGCTTATCACTGCCAACCTCCGTTTTGTTGTTTCTGTCGCCAAACAGTATCAAAACCAAGGAGTGCCCCTTACCGACCTGATCAACGAGGGCAATATTGGCCTTATCACAGCCGCAGAGCGGTTTGACGAAACCCGTGGCTTCAAGTTTATTTCTTACGCTATTTGGTGGATTCGTCAGGCAATCCTTCAGTCCATTGCTGCCAATAGCAATATGGTGCGACGTCCTCAGAGCCAGATAGGAATCAGTAGTAAGATAAAGAGTGTCACGAACAATTTCCTCCAAAAGAATCAACGGAAACCATCTGATGCCGAACTCAGCGAAATCATTGCTTTGGAGACTGACAAAATCAGGAAGGCCATCCTCTCTGAAGCACATATTAGCAGCATAGACGCTCCCATCAACGAGGATGAGAGTTCCACAATGCTTGACACACTTGTGTCAGGAGCAGACTACGATGCAGACAGAACCGTCGATTATGAGTCGATGCAAAGTGATCTGATGCAAACGCTTAGCGCGGTTCTTAACGACAGAGAGCGAACAATCGTTATGCAGAGTTTCGGCATAGGCTGTCACGAAAGAGCACTCGACGATATAAGTTCCGACCTTGGGCTTTCTCGCGAACGTGTCCGTCAGATTCGCGAGCGTAGTCTTGACAAGGTGCGTAAAAGTAGAAAGTCGAGATTCCTTCTTAGACACTTAGGTTGAACCGCATGGAAAAGAAACACCGATCGTTGCCGACGTTCATGGTCGGCATACGACCAGTGTTTTTGCTTTTCAAAAACTGTAATACTGTAACTGTAACGCAACATTTTTGCGTTTTACTGAAAAATGCCGTTTTCGGCTCTTTTCTTTACAGCACAGAACATCTTACCCATGATCTTACCACAGATTCAAGCCCAATAAACGAATAGTGCTCCACCTATCTGCCTTATATTCAGCAATATACAATAACCGCCAATATTTATACTCCAAAATTAGACTTTGTAACGTATTGATACACAGAGAAATGTAACAAGGTGACGGACATTTCCATCACAAGTTGGCGACAAGTGGAACAACCTATTGTTTTTCTTCGTACCTTTGCACCGTGGTTCAAGAGAGAATCACTTTCGCCTCAACATTCCGTCCGCACACAGACGTGGGCAACTTCTAATTAAGTCACCAGTGAATCCGCATTAAATCCCAGAATTTGGGGATAACGATGGGACAAAAATGGGAGAAACAGGCTACTGAAAGGGAGAAACCTCACGATGTGGGAATGGGTGCGATATTGCTAATTTATTGATAAAAACATACTGGTCGAGAAAACGAAGGATGAAATCTAAGGATAAGATCCAAGAAAATAATATGGCAATTCGTAATGGGCTTCTCAAGAAGTTGTGTGGATCGCCAGAACTGTTGACTTTCAAAACCGTAAAATGGAGGTATCGCGATAAGCGAGAAGATGACATAGGAACACACTCGCAAAAGTGACAGTCAACAAAAACAGATCAGACGATACCATCGGTTCAAGCGTTACAATATAACAGTTTCCATAAACCGCACAACGGATTTGCAGATTTCTTTATTCCTCCAATTTTGCGTTTCAAGGCGTTACAGTTACAGTATTACAGTTTTGAAAAACCAAAAACAGGGCGCGTCTTATGGCTTTATCTGATCTGCCCGATTCCAACCACTACCCGATAGCAGAGGACTCATCCTGATGAGATTACTGTTTCTTGCGAAAATCCAACGACAGTCAGCGAATTGTCGGGAAACTGATGGGAGAACAGCAATACTGTTTCAGACCGTCCCTGCCATGTGCAACTTCTTGATGTTCAGTTGGTTGGATTTGCTGAGTCCTTGTTACTCTTCCACTCCGTAGGAGATACACCATACAGTTCGCGGAAGGAATTGATGAAATAGGAGAGGTTTTTGAAACCTACACGGGCGGCGATCTCGTTGACGCGCAGCGTGGTCGTGGTGAGCAGCTTCTCGGCTTGTCTGAGCCGGACGTTGCGAATGAAGATGCTGGCTGACTGGTTGGTCTGGTCTTTCAGCTTGCGGTGCAGACTGGCACGGCTGATGCCTACCTCTCGGCATAGCACATCGACGGAGAAATCGCTCTCGCTGAGGTGGCTGTTGATGGATGCCATGACGCGCTGCATGAATATCTCGTTGGAATCTTCTGTCTCGACTGCCTCCAGCTTGTCGTCTTGCAACTGCTTGCCGTGATAGGTGTTGTAGAGTTGCTGGCGGAGGAGAATGAGGTTGCTGATGCTCTGTTGCAGGATCTTGATATTGAAGGGTTTGGTGATATAGGCGTCGGCGCCGATGCCAAGACCTTGCAACATGGATTCTTCGTCGGCACGGGCGGTGAGGAGGATGATGGGGATGTGGGCAAACTGGATATTCTTTTTCAGCTTGCGACAGAGGGCGATACCATCCATCTCCGGCATGGTGACATCGCTGATGATGGCATCGGGGGCATAGCGGAACACGAGGGCAAGGGCTTCTTTGCCGTTGCGGGCTTCACGGATGTGGTAGCTGGATGAGAGGGCACTGCAGAGGTAGTTTCTCACTTCATCATCGTCTTCCACGATAAGCAGATGGCGGGAGGTGTGCGACTTCTGCAGACTGGCGGGAGCGGTTTCCTGCGCCTCGTTGCTCCTGATCGGACCGATGGGTTCTTCCTCTGTGGCTTGCGCTGCGAGATGCTGCAGACGCTCGGCATTGCGGAGCATCAGCCGGTAGGTGGCTTGGCGGTCGGGGTCTGCATCGGTGTCGATGAGCTGGGTCAGCGGACTGATGATGAGCGACATCGGAGTGCGTATCTTGTGGGAGATGAGGGCGAGGGCTTTGACCTTCTCGCGACTCTTGATCCAGAAGAATACAAGGGCGAAGATGAGGAGGAGGAGGGCGGACAGCAGGAGACGCGTCAGCCAACTGTTCCACCACGGACGACGGATGTCTATCTCTACCTGTTTCACTTCCGATCGCTTGCCGTTGTACTCCACGGCATAGCGGAGGATGTGGCTGCCTGCATCGAGATTGCTGAAGGTGACCAGGTGGCCGCCTTCGGGGATGGTGGCCCATGGCTCGTCGTCTAAGGAGTAGGCATAGGTGCACTCGGCAGGAGCATCGGTCTCTTCGGACGAGAGTTCGATGCTGAACGAGTTGTTTTCGTAGGCTATGCTGAAATGCTGCGACTGGTAGATATTGTCGGTCATGACGGGTCCGCCGCCGGTGAGGGTTCGGGTGTTTGCCGGCACATTGTTGATATACAGGGCTGTGAGGCGGGGGTGGAGCACGTACTGATGGCGGGCAATGGCGGAGGGCTGGAAATAGGTGATGCCGCCGTGACCGGCAAACCATAGTGTGCCGTCGGTATCTTTCAGCAGGGCTCCTTTCGAGAACTCGTTGCCTTGCAGTCCGTCGCTGACGGAATAGTTGGTGAAGATGTTGCCCAGCTCGTCGAAGCACGACAGACCGGCATTGGAGGAGAACCAGATGAGGCCGCGCTCGTCTTCGCTGATGGCAAAGACGGAATTGGAGGGCATGCCGTCGGAGGTGGTGTAGGTCTTGGTGTGGTCGCCATCCACCACAAGGAGGCCGTCGGATGTGCCTACCCACAGTCTGCCGTGGCGGTCTTCATGGATGGCATAGACTATGCGCTGCTCGCACAGGTGGCGATGCGTGGTGATGTTGTATATGCCGTTGAAGGTGCCTGCCAGCACATGGCCGTTTGACAATACATAGAGGCAGTTGACGTATTTGTTGATGACGGGACTGCTCACCCATGAGAGCGATTTCTTCTGCATGTCATAGCAATAGACACCATAGCCCATGGTGCCGAGCCATATCCTGCGGTTGCGGTCTTCTCTAATGGCAAAGACGTTGGCTTGTTCGGGAAGTCCGGGCACGGGGGTGAACACACCGCCTGTGCCGCTATAGCAGGGGTAGCCGAACGACCCGATCCACGTCCGGCCGTCGGAGTCTTCTATCACGCTGTTGATGATTGGGGGGACGCCCTGAACAAGGTGTTGGGACGATGATCCGTACAGACGATAAAGACCATCGCCATCGGTGCCGACCCACAGACCACCGTCTTTGCCTCGGCATAGCGACAGGATGCAGTGAGAACCGATGATGTTCTTCTGTGTGGTGCGCGAACCGATGTAGCCAAACATGCTTCTGCGCTGGGAAACCATGACAACGCCCTTCTGATACAGCGCTATCCATAGGTTGCCCCTGTGGTCTTTCTCTATATGGCGCACCTTCTCCAAACTTTGAGAAAAGCCTGGTATGTCGAGGGGATAGTCGCTATAGGTGTGACGTTGCTCGTCGTAGAGCTTGAGCCCCTTACTGTCGGTGCCAAGCAGCAGGTGGTTGTTGTCGTATCTCATGAAGGTACGGACGTTGAGCTCGCGAGGCAGTGAGGCTATGATCCTGTTGGGAAAATAGGGCTTTTCCGTCTGGCGCACCTCCACCTTCTTATTGCCAGACGTCAAGATCTCACACGACATACCGCCTGCACCATAGAGGCGGCCGTCGGGAGCAAGGTGCATCACATTGATGCTTGCATTCATCGGCCTGCCATCGGGAAGGGTGGCGAGAGGGGAAAAATCGTCGCTGTCGTATCGGTAGATTTGCACGCCTTTATAGGTGCCGACAATGAGATTGCCGTTGGCATCGGCAATCAGCGAACTCACATAGTTGCTGGCCAGCGAATGGCAGTCGCCCTTGCGGTGCTTGTAGGTGGTGATTTTCACTCCGTCATATCGGTTTAATCCGTCCTCGGTGGCAATCCATATCAATCCGTATCGGTCTTCATGCAGGAAGGTCACAAGACTGCTCGTCAGGCCTTTCTCCGTGGAAAGAAAGGTGAAAGCCTGTCCACTGGCATGTACTGCAAGGAGCAGCAACAGACTGATGGATGCTCCGATTCTGCCAAGGTAAGCAAACGAAAGATGTGATGCATGGACGTAATCCATGATATATTTTGGGTGATTCATGCCTATTCGTTTCAGGTTCGTACGGATTTTGATGGGCAAAGTTAGTGAAAAATGTATGAAAGGGCAAATATAATTCGGCTTTTTCCAACGGAAATGTTGCAAGTTATGTGGAAATGTTGTAAATTTGCAACCTCAAACAACAATATCACTCGGGGTTGACTGGATTTGACAGCGGGCTGAGATGGTATGTAAGCATGCGGAGTGACGACTGTAAACTCCATAATCCATTCGGTCAAAAATTTAATTGGCGAAAACAAATACGCTCTCGCTGCCTAATCGAAGTACAGTAGATTACTGGCTTAATTCCCTTACTAGGTGAGGGAACGAGACATCGCTCTTCTGGATGTTGTTCCGAATCAGGAAGGTATAGCGGTGCAGGATAATCGGAAATAGTCTGCGTGGAGCTCCGACAGGCAGATGAAATTCAGGAGATAAGGTCATGATTGGTGGTCCAGGTCTTGTCATGATTCGAAAAACAAAGGCTGGAATAAGCATGTAGAAAGCATATGGTTTCCCTGTTTGGACGAGGGTTCGACTCCCTCCAGCTCCACTCCTATGAGTTCCAATCGTTAACAACTAATGGTTGGGACTTTTTTTATGAATATGGACCGAACAGCAGACTGCTGGCATGACGGGAAATGGATTTTCAGACGGAGATGCAACATAAAGATATCATTCAAGGGTTTCGCGACGGTACTCCCATTGCCATGGGGTATTTTGCCGTAGCTTTCTCACTGGGCATCATTGCCAAACAGGCTGGACTGACGGCGGCAATAGGATTCGTAAGCAGTTTCTTTACTCGTGCATCGGCTGGCGAATATGGGGTATATACGCTTGTGGCTGCTCAAGCGACATACGTAGAAATCGTTGCCATGTGTCTGGTGGTCAACTTGCGCTATATGCTGATGAGCGCTGCGCTCTCGCAGAAGATTGCCCCTGGAACGTCGTGGATGCATAGGGTGCTGATGGCTTGCTGTGTCACCGATGAGGTATTCGGCATTTCTATTGCGCGTAAAGGCTATTGCCCACCGGCTTATACCTATTCGGCGGCATGGGTATCTACGATGATGTGGGCTTCGGGATGTGCGGCTGGTATTGTGGCTGGCGGAATGTTGCCTTCTGCGATCGTTGCTGCGCTTAGCGTGGCGCTCTACGGTATGTTTCTTGCCGTTATCATGCCCGTTGCTCGCAACGACCGTTATGTACGCTATGCTGTTGCTGCGAGTTTTGTGTTGAGTGGTATTTGTAGCGTGGCACCGGGGATAAGCGGGTGGAGCAGTGGAACGAGAACCATTGTGCTGACCATTCTTATCTCGGCTGTTGCCGCTTGGTGGAAACCTGTAAAGACGGAGGAGCAATATGGACAGGCATAATATCATCATCTGCATCCTTTTGGCCATCATCACTACGAATATGATTCGCGTGATACCGATGTTGCTGATCAAAGGACAGATCAACAATCGTTTTCTGCGCAGCTTCCTTTATTATGTTCCTTATGTCACGTTGGCGGTGATGACCTTCCCTGGCATCATCCAGACTACAATGTCGCCTATATCGGGCCTTGTTGCTCTTATAGTTGGCATTGTTGCGGCTTGGCGGCGTATGGGACTCTTCCCAGTAGCTGTCATTTGCTGTACTATCGTCTATCTGCTGGATTGCCTGATTCTATAGTTCTGAATGGGAAAGCAAGAAATCGGTCATTAGGATTATCATCAACCCTAATGACCGATTTAAGTTTTATCCCATCCTTTTACTTGGTTTCCTGAGAAATACGGAACTATTGCAAGAGGATGGATTGAATGATGGTGGCTGAAGCTCCTGTACTTCCTGTGTGTTGCAGATGGAAACCGCCATAATGGTTGGGGTGGGGCATGGTGGCGGTCAGCGTTTGTTCCTGTAGTGCCACTGAATCGGACGTTGGAGTCACAGGTGAGGATGCTATAGTAGCGGTCAGCTGACTGTCAACAGATTGTAATGTGATGGAACAACGGCCCTTGAAAAGGTCACAACGGGTGCCTTCTGTCAATGGGGTGACTTGACCATTGGCATATTCCACAAGACTGACTACTACGGAATGGTCGTAGTCGGGGGTGCGCTGCAGTCGAAGGCCATAGCCGGTGAGTGTTCGGGTGTCGAACTTGATGCAGATGTCGAGATATTGTGTGGTGGCGCTGCCAAAACCTTGACCGCCGCTCTTGCAGGGAACAACAACAAGATGGCAACGCTGATTGCCTACAGAATCATGCCCTTCTGCGGGGGTGTACATCATGCGTGCGCCCTTTTGCAGTTGCATCAGGCCCCAGCAACCTTCTGCACCATCTATGCCTTCTGCATATCCCCAACTGCTACGCGTATTGTCGGCAGTCCAGTCGCGGTCCATCGTGTCAAGTGGCTTGTAGCAGTCGAGTGTCCATTGCCCACTGATAATGGCGGTCTGCGGACCGATGGCAAAGGGTGGCAGACTGACGGGTAATGCTGCGGTAGGTTGCGGCACGTTGAGGGGCTTTCCATTGAGGGTGCAGCCTGTCATTACACAGCGATGACGAGGATCCGGACGCTTGGTCCATTCGATAGTCAGCATAGGATCGTCGCTGGTCCAACGACAGTCGGTCATACTAACGGGACCGCTCGCCTTGGTCAGATATTGGGTGCCCTTCGTCTTGCTGTGTAGGTCGCAGTCAATAAACGTCGCACCTTGGATGCCGTCGGTAGTGTAAAAGGGTTTGCTGCTGAATAGCGTAAAGCGACACTGACGATAGATGCCAGTTCCGCAGAGAGCATCGTCGGTACATTCGAAATAGCAACGCTCGAAATTGGTGTGTGGTGCTCCGACAAACGGGCAGAGGTTGAGGCGTGAGATAAAACGGCAGTTGGTCAGGGTGTAGCGGTCACCTTGGCAGATGGCCAACTGTGCCTGTACAATGGCGTTTCGTCTTTTGGCGCGGTTGAGCTTTGGATTGCGGGGATATTCAAGATCGACATTGCAATAGTTGCCAAAGGTGATATTGTCGGCTTTGAAATCAGATCCGATAAAGTGGAACATGGTGAAGTTGCCATCTGCACCTTGGGTTTGTCCGCGGTTGCATGCCAATACTACGTCTTCGGCTTTGTCGCTCATGCCTATCATGTGCACTCTGTTGATGGTTACTTCGCAGCCGTAAGGGGTGGTTTCGCCTTTGCGAGGCATGCGTATGGCTTTATCGTCGGGATTGTCAATCCAATAGACAGAGGGCTCGATATAGATTTCTGTCCATGTCGTGTCGGTTGACGACTTTTGTTCGGCGGCACGTAGCGCTTCTTCAATAGTGCGGAATGTGTTTCGTCGAGCATTGGTAGGTTTGCTTCCCACCAGCAGTCTGTGCTCGTTGGTGGTGAGGGTGTTGCCTTGATAGGTGAAGCGCGTTTGCGCCTCTGTGCCTATACTGACGGCCAGTCCCATCAGAAGCAGTAGTTTGTTTGTAAAGTGTGACATGTGTAGATTGTTTTTATAGTTCTGTTGTAAGTTGTTTCAGTAGTGATTCGCAGGAGTCTTCGAGTAGTTCTATCACCAGTTCGAAGTCGCGCCCGTCTCCGTAATAGGGGTCGGGGATGGTGGCATTATTGTGGTGGCGCAGAAAGTCGGACATCAGTAGTATTTTCGATTCGTCTTCTGCGCTACGGGCTTTGGCTTTGATGGCTTTGAGGTTGTCGTGGTCCATGCCGATGATATAGTCGAAACGGGCAAAGTCGTCGCTTGTCAGTTGGCGAGCTCTTGTGCTGAAGTCGTAGCCATGGCGTGTGCCACATCGTCTCATTCTTGCATCGGGCAAGTCGCCCACATGCCAAGGACCTATTGCTGCTGAGTCAATGATGAAATCGTCAGTCAGTTGCTGTTGGTTGACGAGGTGTTGGAATATTCCCTCTGCTGCTGGTGATCGGCAGATGTTTCCGAGGCAAACGAATAGTATTCTCTTTTTGTTCATAATGTTTTTATCTTATAATGATGATGTGGATGTTGTATGCTGAAAATCTGTTGTGGTATTATATATAATATGTACGCGCGTATAGAGATTTTGTTGTGTTAGTATGGGAGTTTTCGTGCTGTTTCTGTGTTTGCATGATAGCTTTGTGTCGTTTGTTTGATATAAACAATAAAGCCTGCAAGTGTTGAAACTTGCAGGCTTCGGTTTAGTTGGGTGCCCGGTGGGACTCGAACCCACGACATTCAGAACCACAATCTGACGCTCTAACCAACTGAACTACGGGCACCATCTGTGCTCTCATCTGGAAAGCGAGTGCAAAGGTACGTGATTTATTCGAGATTACCAAATAAATCGCGCACTTTTTTACACTTTAGCTTTATTTTCTTCCAAAAAGGAGCGTTTGCGCGATGCCTGACCGTCTGCAAGGCTTATTTTGCAGGAGCGGCAGGTGCAGGAGTTTGTGCAGGAGCAGCAGGTGTTTTGGCATCCTGTACTGGAGTTTCAGACTTGCTTTGGCTGGCACCGAAACCTGGCAATGTGTTGGGGTTGGCTGTTGATTTCTCAACATTCTCCATCACGGAGCTGTCGGTAACGGCAGTAGGAGCTACCCATGCGCATACGATGCTGAAGAACACCATTGCGATAGCAAGTCCCCAAGTGGCTTTCTCGATGAAGTCGGTTGTCTTGCGTACACCGGCCAATGAGTTGTAGGAAGAGAAGTTTGATGAAAGACCACCTCCTTTAGATTCCTGGATCAGTACGACGAGAATCATCAGTACTGCAGCCAGGAGGATCAGAATTACAAATAATGTGTAAAGTCCCATGTTGTTTTACTTTTTGTTTTTATTACTGTTTATTATTAATTTCTCTAAGAATCTTATCTGGTCGGCAAAGTATGCGTTCTTTCCTGGGAATTGCGTGCTGAGCCTTTGTATGATGTCGAGTGCCTTTTGGTAGCGTCCTTGTTTGATATAGATGCGTGCCAAGGTCTCGGTGAAGAATTCTTCTTCGTTGTCGCTGCTTTGCTCTGCTTCTGGTTTGGCATTGGCGGGTTGTGCTGCTTGTTGGCTGTTTCCTTCGCCGTTGTCTTCTTCGTCGGCTATATTGTCGCGCATATCGCCTAATGCAAAGCGTCCTTGTTCTTTTTCAAGGAAGTTGTCGATGAGGCTTTGTCCCTGCATCTTTGGCAGTTCGTTTCCTGTTTGTTCTTCCTCATCTTCACTTTCCAGAAGATACGCTACGTAATCGACGGTAGCGTCTGCTGGGGTGGGGCGTCGTTTCTTTTTCTCTGCTTCTGGCTCCTCGCTCGGAATGGATCCAAGAAAGGTGTCGATGAGTGCGATGGTGCGGTCGCCATCGGGTGCTGTTTCAACGGGCTTCGCTTCGTGATTCCAGCGGTAGTGTGCGCCTTCCACCACATTGAACAGCGTGCGTCTGTCGGTGATATATACTGCTGATCTGCGCAGTTCCTCATCGAATGATGGGTCGTGGAGCAGATAGAGGTTCTGCAGCATCAGCAATCGGATGGTCTGGTAGTACGGGTGTAATGCCAGCATGGCTCGCAACTCATAGAGTGTGTCGCGGTCCATTCTCTCCGGATTATTGATGAGCTCTGCAATATTTATCATGCTTTAAACCTTTTGTGTTAACGGTGACTTTACCAGTTGGCCACTGTGGCATTGAATATCTGTTCGCAGAGTTCTTTCGACATTTGTGTCACGAGTTCCTCCTGTACGGAGTTGAGTGACTTTGTCGTTTCGTATGTTGCCGAGGCCGTAAACTGGCGCTCGAAGTCTTCGTTGTGGTTCACATTGTTGGTGAAACGCACATTGACCGTCATTGAGAGTTCGGTCTGTGCAGAATATCCTTCAGCAGAAACAGATTTGTTTCGCTGTTGGTATTGGGTGATTTCGCCTTCTATTTTTAGGTCGCCGTTGCGCTTTACCTGTTGCAGACGGGTGTGGTTTGCAAACTGGTCTTTCAACTGATTGTTGAATAATGGTCCCATCGGGCCCCATACATAGCTGGAACGTATAGGGAAATCGGCTATCTGGATGCTTTTAGTTTTTGAATAGTCGATGCTGGCACCATTGAATTTGTAGCTTACCGAACAGGCGCAGAGCAGCATGAGTGCCACAACGGCAATTCCGCGAAGCATAGGAGCTGCGAGGTGTCGGATGGTGGTATGTGTGAATAATGGTTTCATGCTCTGTTATTTCTGTTTTGTTATTTGTTGTTGGATGGTTTGTCCAGTCCGTATTGCTTCAGTCTGCGGTAGAGAGTTCGGTCGCTGATGCCCAGCTCCAATGCTGCTTTTTTTCTGTTACCTCCATTTCTTTCCAGAGCCTTTTCCAGTGCCTGTCGACTCCAGTCGTTGAGATTGAGGTTTTCTGGCTCTTTCTCTGGCTCAACATATTCTTCTGCCTCTGCGACTTCCATTCTTGGTTGGATGGGCTGTATGGTATTGATGGTTGCCAGTTGTGTGGTGGCAATACCGGTTGTGTCATTCGCCGGTGTGGGCTGTCCGTCGTTTATTTGTTTTTTCAGCGTGCTTATCTCTCGTCGCATATCGTTGACATTACTGCGAAGTTCGAAGAGTATTTTATAGAGAATCTCTCTTTCGTTTTCGAAGCTATGATCATCCTTTGTGCGGATAGTTGCCAGTTGTGTGGTTTCCTGATCCTGTGGGATAAACCGCATGATAGCATCTGCTGTGATTTGCCGGTCGGTGCTGAGTATTGAGATTTGCTCGGTGATGTTTTTTAATTGTCTTACATTGCCAGGCCATTTGTATTTCATCAGCACTTGTTTTGCTCCTTCGGTCAGCACAACCTTTTCCATGTGGTATTTCTCTGCCATCTGCATGGCAAAGAGACGGAACAGCAAGATGATGTCCTCGCCGCGTTTGCGGAGTGGTGGCATTTGAATGGGGATTGAGTTGAGGCGGTAGTAGAGGTCTTCGCGGAAGCGTCCCTCTGTAATGGCCTGTCGGATATTGACGTTTGTTGCAGCTACGATGCGGACGTCGGTTTTATGCACTTCGGTAGCTCCTACTGGTATGTATTCTCCTGTTTCGAGCACGCGTAACAGTCGGGCTTGGGTTGCCAAAGGCAGTTCTCCTACTTCATCGAGGAAGAGTGTTCCTTTGTTTGCCACTCCGAAATATCCCAGTGAGTCGTTGATGGCTCCTGTGAATGATCCTTTCACATGTCCGAAGAGTTCAGAGTCGATAGTGCCTTCTGGAATAGAACCGCAGTTGATGGCGAAATACTTCTCTCTGCGGCGTGGTGAATTGTCGTGTATGACGCGTGGTATGATTTCTTTTCCCACTCCGCTTTCTCCAACAATAAGCACGCTTAAGTCTGTCGGCGCCACTTGTAGTGCGACGTCGAGTGCATGGTTCAGACTTTCGCAGTTGCCTACGATGCTGTAACGTTGTTTGATGGTCTGTAGTTCAGAACTCTTCATTTAGCGGACAAAGGTACTAAATAAATCTGACATTATGGCATATCTTGCTGAAAATTATCGCTCTTCTTGTGTTTTGCGGTTGATTTTTATCATCAGCAAGCCTATTCCTGTCCACACCAATTCGCGTATGCGTACGATGAGTGCCACAAAGATTCCTGCGGATGCTGTCATTCCCAGGCCGCCTGCCGACATGAGGAATCCGCCTTCGCGTCCTCCCAACTGTAAGGGTATGAAGAACAGTAGGTTGGCGAACAAACTTGTGAATGCCAGTATGAGAATACATTGCAGATAGTTGGCAGATGGCGTGATGACCAACAGTACGAAGAATATTTCCAATGCTGATGCGATGCGGCAGGCCAGCTCCAAAATGACGGCTCCTACGAAGGTGTTTTGGTTTTGGTTGTGGAGTGCGGCAATCTGCTTATCTACTTCGTGTAGTCGTTCGGCATTGCGTTCCACGAAAGGTTGTGCCCAGCGTTTTACCAAGGGGAAATGGCTTAGTAACCGCATGAGCCATACGGTGATACCGCGCTTGTAGCCTTTCAGGAAGAACCAAATGGCCAACAGGCAGAATGTGGCTATGATGGGTAATAGAATCCACATCAGCGTGGTCATGGGTTGTGTCAGTATGTAGAGTGCACATGACAACAGCCAGAACCAGAAATGGGAGAAGATATGGGTCATCGTGTGTAGTATGACTGACGAGGTGGCCCGTTCGGTTCCGATTTTTGGCTTGAGCATCATGATTTTATAGGGTTCGCCTCCCATTAGTCCACCTGGTGTGGCATAGTTGAGTGCAAAACCGCTAATGGTCACTTTATATAGCCACCAGAATGGTGTGGGTTTGCTATTCCCTGTGTTGGATGTATCTTTCGTTGTCTTTGGCAAGGGTGCTATTGCGCTGTTGTTGTTTGGGTTCTGTTCTTCTTGACTTTTGACGATAAGCCACCATGCTGCCGTATTGAACAGGTATAGGAATGCCCATAGTACGATGACAGCTACGGCCCAATATCCTGCCCGTTGCAGTCCTGCCCATGTTGCAGCAAAGTCAAGTTGTGTCACCATCAAGGCGAGCACAATGAGTCCGAAGATGAAGAATCCGTTTTGCCAGTGCTTACTCATTTATTGCTTGTTGTTTGTCTTCGGTCTTGCCTTTTACTTTGGGAATAGCAAAGCGCACTTTCTCGCTGTCGTCGCGCTTCTCGTGGTAGAGCTTGGGTAGTGGGTTCTGCATGGGTTCGTCGTAGAACTGTCGGTTGCGGAACACGTCAATAGCGGTGTAGATGGCTTGACGGAATGAGTTCTCGTCGGCTTTGCCTTGTCCTGCAATATCGTAGGCTGTACCATGGTCGGGTGATGTGCGCACGATAGGTAGTCCTGCGGTGAAGTTCACTCCGTTGTCGAGGGCGATGGTTTTGAATGGTGCCAATCCTTGGTCGTGATACATGGCGAGGACGCCGTCGAAGTGTGAATAGGCTGCGGTTCCAAAGAATCCGTCAGCAGGGAATGGTCCGAAAGCTTGTATGCCCTTCTTCTCCAGTTCTTCAATGGCAGGGATGATGATGTCTTTCTCTTCGTTGCCCAACAGTCCGTTGTCGCCGGCATGGGGGTTGAGTGAGAGTACTGCTATGCGTGGACTGGAGATTCGGAAGTCGCGTTTCAAGCTGAGGTTGAAGATAGAGGCTTTCTCTACGATAGCTTCCTGGGTGATGGCTTCTGCTACGTTGCGTATGGGCAGATGTGTGGTGACGAGAGCCACTCTCAGGTCTTCATTCATCAGAATCATCAATGCTTTGTTTCCTTCTCCCACGCAGGTCTCGATGTATTCGGTATGTCCGGGGAAGTGGAATCCTTCACCTTGTATGGTGGCTTTGTTGATTGGTGCGGTGACGAGTACGTCATATAAGCCTGAGCGATAGTCGGTCATGGCGCGGTCGAGTGCCATTAGTGCGGCCTTTCCAGCCTCTTCTGAAGGTTGTCCGAGCTCTACTTTTACTTCGTCGTCGAAGCATGCTAATATGTTGAGCTTACCATCGCAGGCATCCTCAGCTCGTTCTATGATGTTGAAACTGGTTTCCAAATTGAGTGCTTTACGGTGGTAGGCGGCCAGTTTTGGCGAACCGTATACGATAGGGGTACAGAGTTCGAGAATGGTTGGGGTGGCAAATGTTTTGAGGATTACCTCGTATCCTATGCCGTTTGTATCTCCATGCGTGATAGCCACGCGAATCATTTTATCTTCCATTGTGTGAGTTTGTTATTGTGTAAGTCTGTTAAAGTCGTTATTGTGTAAGTCGTTATTGTGTGGTTTGCTTTTCTTTCTTGTTCTGGTGTGCGGTGGAGAGTAGTCCACAGGCTGCAAAGATGTCTTGTCCGCGGCTGGCGCGTATGGTGGTAAACACTCCGTGTTGTGTCAGATAGTCGCGTAGCTGTTCCATGCGAGTCTCATTGGCTCCAGGCAACTTGACATTTGGGATTTCGTGAAAACGAATCAGGTTGACGCGACATTCCAGTCCTTTTACCAAGTTGATGATTGCTTTGGCATGTTCCATCGTGTCGTTGAGTCCACCGAAACAGATATATTCAAACGAGCAACGTCGCTGATGTGAGAAATCGTATTGTCGCAGCAGTTCTACCGTTTCTTCGATAGGCATTGCTTTCTCTGCAGGCATCAGTTGCAGACGCTGTTCGTGGAGTGGCGAGTGCATGGATATTGCTACGTGGCAATCGCTCTCGTCGAGGTAGCGCTTCAACTTGTTTCTTACGCCCACCGAACTTACTGTGATGCGTTTTGGACTCCATTGGTATCCCCAGTCTGCGGTCATTATTTCGCATACGCGCAATATGGCATCGAGGTTGTCCATCGGTTCGCCTTGTCCCATAAACACAATGTTTGTCAGGGTTTCGGCCTCTGGCATGGCGTAAATCTGGTTGAGGATGTCTGCCACGGTGAGGTTGCCTTCCCATCCTTGCTTGCCCGTTTGGCAGAATAGGCAGTTCATCTTGCAGCCCACCTGGCATGATACACAGATTGTGGCTCGGTCGCCATCGGGTATATAAACGGTTTCAACAAACTTCCCTTCTCCACAACTGACAGGAAATAGGTATTTTACAGTACCGTCGATACTGCGTTGGCAATCTATGGGTTCCCAGACGCCTACTTCGTATTCTTCAGCCAGCCGCATACGGTTTTGCTTCGAGATGTTGGTCATCTCGTCTATGCTTTTGGCATGTTTCTCGTAGAGCCATTGGGTTATCTGCTTAGCGGTAAATGCTGGCATTCCAAACTCAGCGACCACAGTCTTGAGTTCGGTGGGCGTCAGTCCGAGCAGTCTTTTTTTTGTTATGTCCATTCTTTCGGGTTGCATTATAGCTTGCAAAGGTATGAAAAAATGTCGAGAAAGACGAATTCTGAATTACCTTTTATATTCTTTTTACTGCTATTTTTGTATAAAGGGGGTTCTTTGCATATTCTCTTAAATGATTTATTTGTGAATTTTATAGCAGGTAACAACCATTTTTCGATGGAAGATTTGTTTTCCGGACTACAATATTTGTTGTTTCTGAAGAATAAAATTGATTGTTTATTCGCGTGCGCGAGAATAATGGCAAGAAATCACCATTTGACAACAATAATTCTGTAATCAGGCATCATGATAGTCGTTAATTTACTATGGTTTGTTCTTTGTTGGTTTTATGTGTTAAGTTATTGTGTTATAGTATGATGTACTTTTTTGTTGTCTGATAATTGCTTACTTGACGTATCTTCTTTTCGAGCGCGCGTGAAAAAAGGCTTATATGATCATGCAGTTAGGATTCGTAGGTGGATAAACATTACCCTTAATCGCTTATTTGAGTTCAACATGCTTAATATGTATCTGGGTAGTAGCTCCTATCTGACTCCCCCTCCATTAGTAAGTTTTTGGGACTTACTTGGAACTTACTTGGGACTTGCTTCGTACATGAAAAGGATAGAAATATATCCCGACGGCATCCCGAATACATCCCGAAGCCGAGCCGTAAAATGTATTTTGGGCTATGCCTTTACTTCGTTCTTTAGTTCGGAAATAAAAGAAAAACTTCGTTTCTCTTTGTATTTCTCTCGGTTTGCACTACCTTTGTAGAAAATAAATAAAAAAAAAGAAAAATGAGACAGAAAATAGACTGCTTCGTGGCTTGCCACTCACTTGCGGATATTGCCGAAAAAGTGGAACAACTACAGCAAAGCACAACAGTAAGCAATATATTTCTTTTAGTCAACGGAGACTTGGCTGAACAACAGCCACCCAAAGGATGTACACTCCTTCGTGTGGAAAACCTCACCAGTAGTGCATTGGTGAAACAAGTGGCGCAACATGCTTCCGCTCCCTATGTCATGCTAAGCGTGAAACCCAATTCTGGAACTTTAGGCAACGTCGCATTGGAACGTATGGCGCTGGCAGCAGAAGATACCGGAGCCGTTATGGTTTATAGCGACCGCTGGCAAATGGAAGAAGGTAAGCGTACCGCACATCCCGTGATCGACTATCAAGAGGGTTCTCTACGCGACGATTTCGATTTCGGTAGCATCTGGCTGTTGCGCAACGAAGCCTTGCAACAATATATGACCGATGGACCTTCTGCCGACTATCAATGGGCAGGACTCTATGACTTGCGATTGGCATTGAGCCGACAAGGACTCTTGTTCCACCTCAACGAATATCTCTATACCGAAGACGAAAGCGATTTGCGAGCATCAGGTGTCAAGCAGTTTGACTATGTCAATCCTGCCAACCGCGAAGTGCAGATAGAGATGGAACGCGCCTGCACAGCACATCTGCGTGCTGTCAACGCCATGGTGGATACTACACAATACGAAGATATCGACTTCCAAGAACAGGAATTTGAGGTTGAAGCCTCGGTCGTTATCCCGGTTTTCAATCGTGCCAAGACCATCTGCGATGCTGTGAAGAGTGCATTGGCACAGAAAGCCGACTTCAATTTCAATGTGATTGTGGTGGACAACCATTCGACCGACGGTACAGGACAACTCCTGGCGGATATGGCAAAGGCCGATAAACGCCTCGTGGTCATCACTCCAAAACGTCATGATCTCGGTATTGGCGGATGCTGGAACGAAGCAATCAACAGCCAATGGTGTGGACGCTTTGCCGTACAGCTCGATAGCGACGACCTCTATTCGTCACCCGCTACGCTGAAAACTATCGTAGAAGCATTCTATAAGCAGAAGGCAGCCATGGTGATTGGTTCCTATCGCATGTGCGACTTTGAACTCAACACCTTACCGCCAGGACTTATCGATCATCACGAATGGACTGACGAAAACGGACCAAACAATGCACTCCGCATCAATGGACTCGGTGCGCCACGCGCCTTCTTTACCCCATTGCTCCGACAGGTGCAGTTCCCCAATACCTCGTATGGCGAAGACTATGCTCTCGGCTTGATGTTCTCGCGCCACTTCCGTATCGGACGTATCTTCACCGAACTGTATCTCTGCCGCCGTT
Source organism: Prevotella sp. P4-119 (assembly GCF_002251345.1). Taxonomy (NCBI): domain Bacteria; kingdom Pseudomonadati; phylum Bacteroidota; class Bacteroidia; order Bacteroidales; family Prevotellaceae; genus Prevotella; species Prevotella sp. P4-119. The sequence goes on from NZ_NPJB01000087.1 coordinate 33,852, forward strand.
GGGGGGGCAACTCAGACGCAGCACTATCTGTAGAGAAAATCAACGCCAACAATCTCTATAAAGACCGTCTGCGCACCATGGAATTGAAAGCACGCCAGCGGATGAACCAAGGACTGCACGACAGGATGGAGCAGTCTGCTCTGATGCGCTTCTTCAACCGACAATTGGCCGTGTGGGATGAAGTGTGCCAACGCTATCGCGAACTGACAAGAGTAGAGACTCGCGAACTGTTGGCCGACAATCTCTCGCTCCAAGTGCAATGGAATCCAGCGCGCATCCGATCTACAGGAGCGAAGATTGATGCTAAATCGTTGGCAGAAAGACCTTGCTTCCTCTGTCAGAAGAACAGACCCAAAGAACAGATGCACCATACAATCGATGGCGATTACGAACTCTTAGTCAATCCGTTCCCCATCCTCCCCATCCATTTCACACTACCTACCTTGCGCCATCAGCGACAAGCCATCCTGCCTATGTACGATGAACTGCTCCACCTGGTGTGCCAGCATCGTGATTTTACCTTATTATATAATGGACCGAAATGTGGCGCATCGGCACCTGATCATGCCCATCTGCAAGCCATCTGTAGCGGTAAGTTGCCGTTGCAACGTTCATGGCAACGACTCAGTCGCAGCTTGATAGAAGTGGTGAGCGATGGTGAAGAGGGCATCTGGCAGATACCCGAATATCCCGCAGCTGCATTCCTCGTGCGCAGCCATTGCGAAGAGCGAGGCTGCCAGTTGTTCCGTCGCTTGTATGACAGTTTGCCGATGCAGGCAGACGACACCGAACCGATGATGAATATCATAGCATGGAAACAAGGTGACGCAATCCTCTCTGTCGTATTGCCACGCAGAAAACATCGCCCAGACTGCTATACTGCAACAGGCGAACAACAATACATCATCAGTCCGGGTGCCGTAGATATGGGGGGACTCATCATCACACCACGTGAGGAAGACTTCCGTAAACTGACTCCAGAAAAGGCATCAGCCATCCTGCAGGAAGTGACTCTCACCCCCGATGAGGTGGCAGAAGCCATCCGCAAGATGAAAGAGGCAAGAGTCTCTACATCAACACAGAAGGAACACGGCGTACAGCCTGATGTCACCGTGGGAATTGTAAGCGGACAGAAAATCGCCTTTGCTCTCAACGCACCATATATGGCAAAAGGAGAACTCATAAAAGGCGAACAGGTAGTGGAATTTTCTGAAGGCGGAATCCTATGGCGAGGCATGCAATATCGCGAACTGACCTTCACACCACAAACCCCAACAGCGTCGTTCTCGCTCCATGATGTGACCATCGGTGTTAATTTCCATTGGGAACGAAAAGAGACACAGGTATTCCTCGGCACACTACGCCTTGTGGTCGAATCTGATAAGATAACAGCCATCAACCAACTGCCTGTGGAACGCTATCTGGCCAGCGTCATCTCCAGCGAGATGAAGGCAACGGCTGGTGTGGAACTGCTGAAAGCTCATGCCGTTATCTCCCGGTCATGGCTCTTGGCGCAGATGCGCAGACGGGAGGAAGCTGGACAACGCAAAGATGGTTTCTTCTCGTTTGTCAAGAAAGACGACGAACTCATCCGCTGGTACGACCGCGAAGACCATACCATCTTCGATGTTTGTGCCGACGACCATTGCCAACGCTATCAAGGCATCACCAAACAAACCAGTCCGGCTGTAGAACAAGCCTTGCAAGCCACACGAGGACAAATCCTATGTTATGGCGATGAAATATGTGACGCACGATTCTCGAAATGTTGCGGTGGAGTGACCGAGGAATTTCAGTATTGTTGGGAAGATACTCCGAAACCATATCTCGTTTCAGTAGAAGACCCCTTCTGCAACACCAACGATAAGGCCGTACTGGAACAAGTACTCAACGACTACGATCAAGAGACCAACGATTTCTATCGCTGGACCGTGGAGTATTCTACAGAGAAACTCTCCCAACTGGTCAGCGAGAAACTCAAAGAAGACTTCGGCACCATTACCGACCTCATTCCTTTAGAGCGAGGCAAGAGTGGACGTATATGGAAACTCAAAATAGTGGGTACGAAGAAAACCTTCACTATCGGTAAGGAACTTGAGATACGTCGGACCCTCAGCGAGAGCCATCTCTATAGTTCTGCCTTCGATGTAGAGAAAACTGAAACAGGCTTCCGACTGCATGGACGCGGTTGGGGACACGGCGTCGGACTCTGTCAGATAGGAGCCGCCGTCATGGGACAACAAGGATATAAATACGATGAAATACTGCTTCACTACTATCGTGGAGCCGAAATTAAAAAGATATACTGATGTTACACAACAAACGAATGTCGCCGTGGACATGGGTTCCATCGCTCTATTTTGCCGAGGGAGTGCCTTATGTGGCTGTGATGACCATCTCACTCATCATGTACAAACGTCTCGGCTTGTCAAATGCCGATATCACACTCTACACTTCATGGCTCTATCTGCCATGGGTCATCAAACCGCTCTGGAGCCCGTTCGTGGATATACTCCGATCCAAACGCTGGTGGATAGTGGCGATGCAACTGCTCATCGGGGCAGCCTTGGCTGGTGTGGCGTTTACCATACCAGGTCCATGGTGGTTGCAAGGGTCGCTATGTTTCTTTTGGTTGATGGCGTTCGGTAGTGCTACCCACGATATTGCTGCCGACGGTTTCTATATGCTCGGTCTTGACCAACACGAACAGGCATTCTTTGTAGGAATCCGCTCCACCTTCTATCGCATAGCCACTATTGTGGCATCAGGACTGTTGGTAGGTCTTGCCGGTGTGTTACAGGTCCTCACTCGTAGTATTACCTATGCATGGAGTCTGGTATTTTATTTCATGGCAGGACTCTTCATCGCCTTATGGCTCTACCATAGTTGGGTATTACCACGCCCCAGCGAGGATAGCGATAAAGTGCGTCGTACTATGCGCCAGATAGCAGATGAGTTTGTGGCCACAGTGGTGACATTTTTTAGAAAACCGCAGATGTGGGTGGCTATCTGCTTCATGCTATTCTATCGTATGCCTGAAGGACTGTTGGCTAAGGTGTCGGCATTGTTCCTTGTTGACTCCGTACGCAATGGCGGACTCGGTCTTTCCGATGTGGAATACGGATTAGTGCAGGGCACAGTAGGAATCATCGGACTGACCCTCGGTGGAATACTCGGTGGAGTAGTGGCAAGTCGTGACGGATTGAAACGATGGCTCTGGCCTATGGTAATGGCGATCACGTTGCCCGACCTTGTCTATGTCTATCTCTCCTATGCCTTACCCTCCAATCTGTTGATCATTGATATATGCGTCTTTGTTGAGCAGTTTGGCTATGGATTCGGCTTCTCTGCCTATATGCTATACCTTATATATTATAGCCGTGGCGACCATAAAACTTCCCACTATGCGCTGTGTACTGCCTTCATGGCTCTGTCGATGATGATACCGGGCATGTTTGCTGGAGCCCTGCAAGAGGCTGTGGGCTATCCTGTGTTCTTCCTCATCGTGATAGGGACTTGTTCGCTGACTTATATCGTGACGTGGTTTTTGGATGTTGATCCCGAATTTGGTAAGAAACAATCCTAATTCGTAAGAATACAAAAAAGAATAGAAAGCGGCAGGATTTCCCAATCGTGCCGCTTCTTTATTGATTGTGTTAATAATGGAAAAGAAATTTTGAAGTGGTACTCGTACAGCCACTTCATGCTTATCATTTGCAAAGATAGCAAAATTTAATCAAATACCCATGAAGAAAATTGTGAAAAAATCTATTCTATGATATTTATCATAAATCGACTAATAGATTCTTGTAGGACTCTATCTCTAAAATCGTGTTTCTGAGTTGAAGGGCAATAAGGGATAAATATATTTTCCTACAGAAGAATAGGGGTTTCCCTATAGAAAAAAGGGAAATATGTTTTGTATTTCTCTCGATTTGCACTACCTTTGTTTCCAGAAACTAAACGATATATGATTATGAAACAAACATTGACTTACACCCTGATGGCCATCTGCACCATGTTTGTGATGACCAGTTGCGATTCGGATACCGATTTGGCATACGACCTCGATGGCGTATGGAGTGGAACACTCTCAAGCGAGTTTTATGACTATCGCTATGGTCAGCACATGACTGATACCTACGAAACAGAGATAACCTTTGTACAGGAAGGAGACTTCTCACGTGGTGGTACGGGGTATGAAATTGACTACAACCTCAACACAGGACGCAGTAGTCAGACTTATTTCGATTGGACGGTAAGAGGTGGCAAAATATATATTGACTACGATGATAATACAACCGTGGTAGTTCGCGACTATGATATCTACACTGTGGGTAGAACCCCACACTTCCGTGGATATTTCGACGATTACTATGATGGTTCAACACTCGCCGCTTTCAATCTGGTAAAGGTGACAAGAACAAGAGCTGCCGGAGACAGACAGTTTATCATGGTACCGAAAGATGAATTTAAATAATATCGTTATATAAGAGAAAAAGGAAAGAGGACCCAAACAGGCCCTCTTTTTTTCTCAGTCTTTATCCGACCTCAGTCTAATCCAAGAGGAATTTATATCCCCAATCCACCATTGAATGATACATCGACCGCCCTCGACTGTTGAATGCGTGAATGGGGTGGAACATCGTGTGTAACCCAGATGTTACCGCCTATCACACTATCGTGGCCAATAGTGATGCGTCCAAGTATCGAAGCATTGGAATATACTGTCACATGGTCTTCTATAATCGGGTGGCGTGGAACGTTAAGCACATTACCCTGCTCGTCGTATTTGAAACTCTTTGCACCAAGCGTAACACCCTGGTAGAGCGTGACATGATGGCCGATAATACAGGTTTCGCCAATCACAACACCAGTGCCATGGTCAATAGCAAAATACTCTCCTATGGTAGCGCCGGGGTGTATGTCGATACCAGTCTTGGAGTGTGCTTGTTCGGTGATGATACGCGGTATGACGGGAATATTCTTCACGTGGAGGGCGTGGGCAATGCGATAGTGGGTCATGGCATTGACCACTGGATAACAGAAGATTACCTCACCGTAGGTTTCTGCGGCAGGATCGTTGTCGAACATGGCTTCCACATCGGTATAGAGCAGACGCTTCAGCTCTGGCAGTTCATCGATAAATTCTAAAGTCAGCGTCTCGGCTTTGCGTTGCACTTCCTCTTCGCCCATCTGCTTGCAGAACTGTAGTCCACGGGCAATCTGTTCCTTCAACTCTTTGTATAGGTCTTCCATCTTTACACCGATATAATAGGAACGGATTTCCTCCTGTGGTTGTCGTTGGTAGAAATAGTCGCTGAAAATGATGCTTTTCACTAACGTCACAATGTTGCGCACACTCTCTACAGAGGGCAGGGGAGCGTTACCTTTCGGCATCATACTGTCTTCTTTCTCCGAATGTCGTGAGAGGATGCTGACATTCTTTAGCAGTATCTCATTAATGTTATCATTTGTCATTATTGTGCTGTATTTTGTTTTCAAAAGTGAATATTTCTTGCCGTTTTTATTTCATTTTATCTGCAAAGGTAAGCATTTCTCATCAAATATGTGCATAATATCCTTTTATATTGCATTTTCTCTCAGCCTTAGTTGCTACAAAAATTGGTGTTTTTCTTATTTGAACGTTGCCTTTGACCTGCGGTCCAAGGTAGGCTGCACCTAACCTTTTGGTTTCCTTTCTCCTTGAAAGGCATAGTTCAAGCGAGCTTGACTCTGCACTTTCTTCGTTCGTCAGTTCGGAAATAAAAGAAAAACTTTGTTTCTCTTTGTATTTCTCTTGGTTTGCACTACCTTTGTATCGATGAAGCGAGAAATACTAATTATTATGGTATGGTGCTTGACACTACTGACAACTTCTGCACAACCGGCAGGGGTGAGACTCGATACGCTTCAAGTGAAACATATCGATGGGCAAGGAGTGACACATACAGGAACAATTGTTTGTAATCATACAATAACAGATGACCTGCGTGAGATATTTGCAGAACTATACCGACAACGATATCCCATAGAACGCATTCGCCCTATCTCAGACTATGGTAACGACGATGAACAATCCATGCGGGCCAATAATACTTCGTGTTATTGCTATCGTAAAGTGGCAGGAAGTAAAACACTCTCTAAACATGCGCGAGGATTAGCTATCGACATCAATCCTCTCTACAATCCATGCGTGCGACGCCGCAAAGATGGAACGCTCTATATACAACCTTCTACTGCCCGCAGATATGCAGACCGTCGGGCTTCCTTTCCCTATAAGATAACAGAACGCGACCTATGCTATCGTCTGTTTCGTCAACATGGTTTTGTCTGGGGAGGACATTGGCGTACAGTAAAAGACTATCAACACTTCGAGAAATAGTCATGTTTTGCTATCTTAGGAGTTGCTTATCTTTCTATCATTTGCATAAGGTGATGCCGTAATCAACATTTTTTATGGAAATCACTATGAATATGATGTTTCTTTGTCTTATTCTTAATTACTAAAATATAGTACCATTGTTATCTGGTAAAAATGAGACGGAGAGTGCCTTCTATTTGCCAGAAAGTAATAACTTATTTTATTAAACGATATGATACAACGTCACGAGATTTTACAGTAACCTTACGGACAATTTTGTTTTTTAAATTTGTTTTGCCCTCCATCTTATGTGTCCAAAGGTTATAGACTTTATATATGTTCGTATTGAAAGCTGTGCTCATTTTACTCACTTGCGAATCAATAAAATTGAAATCTTGCCAATTTAGTTCACACACAATGTTATTCTGTGTGGGATTAAGAATGGTGAAAGCCCAATCGCCACCTGCCAAAGGCTTAAACCAGAATTGTAGTCCATCACGGTCGCAATAGTGCAGACCTTGAATGCCAAGTGTGTCTTGATTGATTGCTATCATCTCCTTGTTCATAATAATATTGCGAGTAGCCTCACTCATGTTGCGTAGGTCGTTTCCAAGTATCAGTGGACTGGCCATCATACACCACATGGTAAAGTGGGCACGATCCTCGTTTTCTGTCATACCATTGCCCACCTCCAGCATGTCGGGGTCGTTCCAGTATCCCTTGCCTGCATACTGACGCAATGAGTCGTTGAATTGGATGCACTGCATCACACCAAACTGGGTGTAGCCTGGGAATACACGCAAAGAATCGAAATGACACCATATATCGGGTGTGGTACGCCATGAGTGGCCAATCTCACGAGCCCATTTCCAAGGTTGACTATTGCCCCATTCGCACATACTTAGGAAAATAGGACGACCAGCAGAACGGAGAGCGTCGCTAATGAGTTGATATGCTCCTTGGGGATTCACATTGGTGGTATTACACCAGTCGTATTTCAGATAGTCCACTCCCCAACGGGCATATTGGATAGCATCTTGAAATTCGTGTCCGAGTGATCCTGGTCTGCCTGCACAGGTTGCAGAGCCTGCATCACTATAGATGCCAAGTTTAAGCCCTTTGCTGTGAACATAGTCGGCCACGGCCTTTATGCCGTTTGGAAACTTTATCGGGTCGGCCTGAATAAACCCGTCGGCATCACGTTTCCCATGCCAACAATCATCGATATTGATATAGGTATAACCCGCATCGCGTAGCCCTGTTTCTACCATCACATCAGCGATGCCCTTGATGATGTCCTCAGAGATATTACCTTGAAACTTGTTCCATGTGCTCCATCCCATTTGAGGGGTGTCTGCCAAATGTTCCCACTTCTGTGCCTTGCAAGGCATTGTCATCATGGTAAGTATGCCAATGATGACGATAAATTTGTTTGATAATTTCATAATAATATAATATTTGTTTAAGTTTCTAAAAAAACTGTTTTTGTTTCACTTTACTTGTGGGTAAGAATGTTACGGCTACAGCTCCTCCCTTTGGGATGTTTTTGAGTGATGTCGTTTTCACAACTCTGGGGTGTTTGCCTGTGACGCGTTCAATATCATCGGCCAGCATATTTGCGGTAATATTTACGACTTTATACTCTTTAGTATCGGTATATATCACAGCTTCGCTTAAAGGGAAATAATCTTGTATTCTGGCCTCTGAAACGGCTGGCATGCTCTTTTTGACAGGTAGATATGTTGTCACGTTTAGGTGGTTGCTGATGTGTGGTATTGCTTGATTAACTGGTGGCATGTGGGAAGTCCCAGGTGTTTGGGCATCCGATGGCATGACAACGATGATAATCAATAGTAATAAGACAAACAGTTTTAGTTTCATACGTGATGAAGATTATATATATTGACTACAAAGTTAAGAAAAAAAAACAAGAACTACAAGCAAATACCATTATCTATGCTAAAAAAATATATATGTGCCCAAAGCCGCAGTTGTTGTATATAAAACGCTGAGGGGTAGAAGCAATATGCTGACAAAATTGTTGATTGCTAATTAACGATGAGATTATTTGAAATTATTGCTGGCTACTAGAACTTTTGCAAACAACATATATTGGGGCAGATACTTCTCACGAGGTATCAGTCCTTTGGTTTATCTTTGTTTTTGTTAGAAATAATAATATCATGAGCGAAGATAGTCATTTTACTGGACAACAATAAAAAACATCATTTCATTTGCTGAATTCAAAATAAAATCCTACTTTTGTTGCTTGTCAAAATGTGGGTAAAGTAGAAATCATAATGAATAAGATGAAAAATATGGCAGTTGTTGTGTGCTTAGCTATGTGTCTTGGTACACGAGGACAAAATGAGATAAACGTAAAAAGCCTGGCAGAAGGGGACTTGCTCTTCTGTGTGGCAGAAAACGGTAATAACATTACCGATGTGACAACAGGACTTGATGGAAAACAAATAGATCATGTGGCGATTTTCCATAAAGACAAGGGGGCGGCATTTGCACTTGAGGCGATACACCAAGGGGTGTGCCTCACTCCAATAGATAGTTTTATGGCAAGGCGACAGACTGTGGTGGTGGCGCAACTCAAAGATACTACTGGTGTGGCACGCTCGGTGGAACGGGCTATGCAGTTTATCGGTACACCATACGACTTCAATTTTATGCCGTCAGATAGTGCGATGTATTGTAGCGAACTGGTGCAAAAATGCTATAGGACACCGCATGGTGAACTGGTGTTTAATCCCATCCCCATGTCGTTTCATGACAAGACGGGAAAAGTGACTGCCTATTGGAAGGAGTATTATGGTCGCCAGGGTTTGGAAGTTCCGGAAGGAAAGCCTGGAAGTAATCCGGGCAACTTGTCGAGAAGTGAAAAGATTGTTGTTCGGGGGAAACTGCGACAATAGCCAGTTGATATCAAATTGCTCCATAATCGAAAAAGTTTTGGTTTTTGTAAAAATTTCGCCCACTACTACCATCTATATCGATGTATAAACGGAGTTGCTGATGTTTATCATCACTTTTTCAAACCTTGATAACATTTTTATCAAATGTTGGATAATACTTTTGTCAAACGTTGGATAATACTTTTGTCAAACGTTGATAATACCTTTGTCAAACGTTGATAATACCTTTTTCAAACGTTAGAAAAAACTCTTGCCAAACAATGGAAATACCTTGGCAAAACGTTGTCTTAAAGAATATCAATCTGTTATATTCCTAAATGACATTCTTTCTTTATTTTTATGGATAGTTTATGAGCATCGCGGATACGCCTACGAAACTGCAGCTCAAGTGGTGACAATGAGTGACAAAAGCTTTCTCAAATGTTTATGCTGATGAGGCTACTCGGTGAGATGGTTGGTTGATAGGGTTGTATTTGTGATGAGGAAATGAAAATCCCAAGCGTCATGGACTTCAATAAGCAGAAGCCATGCGCTTGGGATGGGGGATAAAGGACGAACGGCTATCGGATGAACAGCAGTTCGCGGTATTTGGGTAGCGTCCATAGTCCGTCCTCAACAATCATTTCGAGATGGTCTATCTCGTAACGGATGGCATCCATATGAGGTTCTACAGTATCGTGATAGGCGATGGCACGCTGTTGGATGGACTCGATATGATTGGCTACACGACGGGCATCGGTTAGTTCTTCTACCAGTTGTTCAATCTTCTCGGTGCGCTCTGCAATCTCTTCAATAAGTTTCATATTGCGTGAGGAGAGTCTGTCGGCCTTTTCTGCACTAAAGACGTCTTTCATGCCCTGCACGTTTTTAATGAGTTTGCTTTGGTAGTGGGTAGAGACAGGGATGATGTGGTTCATGGCGAGGTCGCCCAATACGCGTGCTTCAATCTGCACAGTCTTGACATACATCTCCCATTTTACTTCGTTGCGAGCTTCAAGTTCTTTGCGGTTCATGACCTTAGTCTGTTCGAACATGCGGACGCTCGACTCGTCGAGGTAGCGCTCGAATATGATGGGACATGACTTTTCGACGTCGAGACCACGTTGACGTGCCTCTTCTACCCATTCGTCGGAATAGCCGTTGCCATCGAAGCGCACGGGTTTGCAGGTGCGTATATCTTCGCGCAGCACATCGAGAATAGCAGAAATTTTGTTTTCGCCCTTGTTGATGAGTGCATCGACACGCTCTTTGAAAGATACGAGGGCTTCTGCCATCGCTGCATTGAGTGCTATCATGGCCGAGGCGCAGTTGGCTGCGGAACCGGGAGCACGGAATTCAAAGCGATTGCCGGTGAAAGCAAAAGGCGATGTGCGGTTGCGGTCGGTATTGTCGATGATGAGGTCTGGAATCTGTGGAATATCTATTTCCATGCCCTGTTTGCCCTTTAGGTTGAAGAGCTCGTTTTTCTCACTCTTTTCGATATGGTCGAGGAGTTCGTTGAGTTGCTTGCCCAAGAATGACGAGATAATGGCAGGTGGTGCTTCGTTGCCCCCCAAACGGTGGGCATTTGTGGCACTCATAATAGATGCTTTCAACAGTCCGTTATGATGAAAAACAGCCATCAAGGTCTCAACGATGAATGTGACGAAGCGCAGATTCTCCTCAGGAGTCTTAGCTGGTGCGTGGAGTAGTATACCATTATTGGCAGACAAGCTCCAGTTGTTGTGCTTGCCCGATCCGTTGATGCCGTCAAAGGGCTTCTCGTGGAGCAACACTCGGAATCCGTGTTTGCGGGCCACCCTTTTCATGAGCGACATGAGCAGCATGTTGTGATCGACAGCCAGATTGCACTCTTCAAAGATGGGGGCTAATTCAAACTGGTTGGGGGCAACCTCGTTATGGCGGGTCTTTACAGGGATGGCCAGTTCGAGAGCTTGTATCTCAAGGTCTTTCATAAAAGCCTGTACGCGGTCGGGGATGGTTCCGAAATAGTGGTCATCCATCTGTTGGTTTTTCGCACTCTCATGTCCCATTAGGGTGCGACCTGTCATTAGTAGGTCTGGGCGTGCAGAATAGAGTCCTTCGTCAACAAGGAAATACTCTTGTTCCCAACCCAGATTGACCTGCACTTTATTGACATCGTCATAGAAATACTGGCAGACATCTGTTGCAGCTTTGTCTACGGCATGGATAGATCGTAATAGCGGAGCCTTATAGTCGAGGGCTTCGCCAGTATAGGCAATGAAGATGGTGGGGATACAGAGTGTGTCGTCGATGATGAACACCGGACTTGTGGGGTCCCAGGCAGAATAGCCTCGTGCCTCGAATGTGTTTCTTATACCGCCATTGGGGAAAGAAGAGGCGTCTGGTTCCTGTTGTACCAACAGTTTTCCTGAGAATTTTTCTATCATTCCGCCTTTGCCATCGTGTTCTACGAAGGCATCGTGTTTCTCGGCAGTTCCTTCGGTGAGTGGCTGAAACCAGTGGGTATAGTGGGTTACCCCCATCTCTTTTGCCCATTGTTTCATGCCAGCCGCTACGGCATCGGCTATGGAACGGTCCAATCGGGCGCCGTTGTCCATCACGTCGATCATCTTGTTGTAGATGTCGGCAGGTAGGTATTTATACATCTTTTGTCGGCTGAATACGTATTTGCCGAAATACTCTGATGGTCTCTCGCTTGGTGCCTCCACATCGAGTGCATGCTTCTTGAAGGCTTCTTCTACCACTTGGAATCTTAGATTGTTTGCCATATTCTGTTTGGGTTGTTTGTTGTTTGCTTGTTGAAGAGAGTTGATTGTCAGTCGATGAACCGTTTGATGATATCATCGTAATGGTCTATGCGTCGGTCGCGAAGGAAGGGCCACCAACGGCGTACCTGTTCGGAGCGTTGCAGGTTGACATCGATAATGGCTGTGGTTTCGCTGTCGCGTGGTGCTTCGTAGAGCAGTTCACCTTGCGGGCCGGCAACAAACGAGGTGCCCCAGAACTGTATTCCGTTGGTTTGTTTGCTGGGGTCTGGTTCGTGGCCGGTACGATTGACGGTCACTACGGGTAGTCCGTTGGCTACTGCGTGGCCACGTTGTACGGTTTGCCAAGCCATGCGTTGACGTTCTTGCTCATCGGGTGTGTCGCTACTCTCGTAACCGATGGCGGTAGGATAGATCAGCATATCTGCTCCCTGTAGTGCCATCAGGCGTGCTGCTTCAGGATACCATTGGTCCCAGCAAACCAGTACGCCAAGTCGGCCTACAGAGGTCTGGATGGGGTGGAACCCCAAATCGCCTGGTGTGAAATAGAATTTCTCGTAGTATGCTGGGTCATCGGGGATATGCATTTTGCGGTATTTTCCTGCTATAGAACCATCTTTCTCTAATACTACTGCCGTGTTGTGATAGAGTCCGGGTGCACGTCGTTCAAACAAAGAGGTGACGATGACCACTTGGAGTTCGCGTGCCAATGCTCCGAAGAAATCGGTAGAAGGGCCTGGGATGGTTTCTGCCAAGTCGAATAGATCGACATTCTCGGTCTGACAGAAGTATAGCGAATTGTGGAGTTCCTGCAGAACGATGAGTTCTGCACCCTGTTTGGCGAGCGAACGTATGCTCTCTGCCAGTCGTTGGCGGTTGTCTTGTATGTCCGCCGTATTGTGCTGTTGAATGATTCCTGTTTTCATCTTAGTAATACTGCATGGTGCAACAATGTAACGATCCGTGTTGCCGGATGACAGCGCGACAGTCGATACCAATGATTTCTCTATCTGGGAAGGCCTTGCCGATGGTGCTTATGGCTTCTTGGTCAAGGTCCGGTTGGTTGTAGGTGGGTACGAGGACGGCGCCATTTATCACCAGGTAGTTGGCATAGGTGGCAGGTAGTCGCTCGCCATCATCATAGATGGGACGTGGCATGGGTAATCGGAGCAATCGGTAGGGATGTCCGTCGATGGTGGGTAGCTGCTGGAGTTCTTGCTCCATGAGCAACAGGTCGGGATGTTCGTCGTCGGCCCCTATATATAATAAGGTGTCGTTAGGAGCTATGCGTACCAGTGTATCAATATGTCCATCGGTATCGTCCCCTATGAGCGAACCATGGTTGATCCAGACGATGCGTTCTGCTCCGAGCCATTCTTTCAGTTGTTGTTCTATCTCTTGTTGTGTAAGAGGTTGGTTGCGATGTGGCGCCATCAGGCAACAGGTGGTAGTGAAGATAGTGCCTTTGCCATCGCTTTCAATACTACCGCCCTCAAGAACGAAATCGAGGTGTGACTCGTAAATGCCTTTCACCAGCTGTTGTTCGTAGAGTTGTCGGTTGATATCGTTGTCGAGTTCTGCGGCAAATTTCTCGCCCCATCCGTTGAATTTAAAGTCGAGCAGAATCAGTTGGCCGTTTTCTTCTACGGTAATGAAACCATGGTCGCGTGCCCATGTGTCGTTGTGTGGTATGTCATCGACTACGATAACGGTTTCTCTGCTTTCTATTTCTCGCTTCATTTCCTCATATACTGCGGTGATTTCTGGCAGTATAGGAGCCCAGTCTGTATCTTTGTGAGGCCATGTCAGTTGTACCGCACTTTGCGGTTCCCATTCGGCCAACATTCGTCTCTTACTTTTTATCATGAGTGCAAAGGTAGTGCAAATCGGGAGAAGTACAAAAGAAAATCACGAATATATTTGGCTTTTTATTCACTATATTGTATCTTTGCCATCAAAAAAACAACCGATGTTAGAATTACACCATGTAAAGATTGACGGACTCTTGGCTGATTGCTCGCTGACAGTGGGCGATGGTGAGATGGTTGGTGTATATGGTGAAGCAGGGACAGGAAAGACCACTTTGCTTCGGGCTGTGCTCGGGATGGTGTCTATCGACGGAGGGCATATCAGTATCGATGGTGAATTGCTAACTCCATTGTCGGCTCCTTTTTTTCGGCGCGCTACAGCTTATGTGCCGCAACAACTGTCGCTGGTAGAGGGCTATGATACAATAGCACAATGTGACGCAACGGTAAATTCGCTGAAAATCAATAGTCGAGAAACTTCAGTACAAGAATCTTCTCAAGGTGAAGAAGATGGTCGGACTTGGCCGCAACTTACTGCAGACGAGCAGTTTCTGTCGCTTGTGCATCGTGCCGTTGGCTTGCGAAAGTCGCTCGTCGTTGTGGATGAACCTTCGTCACAAATATCAGAAGCAACACGACAGGCAGCAGACAAAATGCTTTTGGAAGCTGCTCGCAACGGAGCATCGGTATTGGTTGTTAACCCCCAAATTGCTCAAAAGCAGATACAACTATGAATAGTATCATCTTTCAGTTGTTGGCCGGACTCATGCTGTTGGCCATTCCGTTGACCGTCTTTTATAAGAACGACCGCCGACTACTCTATCGTCTGCTCACTACAACAGGTTGTTGGGCTATTGCCATGTTGGTGCTGGTCGTGGTATTTAATTTTGTGTTTCAATCAGCCGTATGGTGGCTTGACGTTCTGTTGCTACTATTGTTGGAGGTTATAGTAACGATGGTTTGTTGCCGAAAAAAGTGGCTTGTTGTACCAATATTAATAGGAGTGGTTCCTGTTACGTTTATTGTGGGGCTTCTGGTGATGGTGATTATGGGTCAGAATCCCTTCGGTAATATTTGGTTTTGGGTGCCTGTAATGGCTCTGCTTCATGGCGAAGCCTTGAGAGCGAGTAGGAGTGGGTTACTCACTTATGCTTTTAATCGCAAGGTACATGCCAGTATGTTTGAGTATTTGCAGGGAAATGGTGCAACGCAAACAGAAGCCTTGCGCCCATTTCTGGTGCGAGCTATGAGTAAAGCACTTAATCCGTTGCTGACCAAGATGCGCGATACTGGACTCGTGGCAGTTCCTGCAATACTTTGTGTGTTGATGCTCAGTGGGATGCCTCCAATACAGGCAGGTATTTTCGCTGTAGTAGCCACTATTGGAATGGTGTGTTGCTCGGTGTTGTCGATACTGCTTTCTGTTATGGTCTATGAGTGGCTTCGACGCTGAGTGAGGCAGATGGAATATTGATATAGCATAAATAAACGGTATGGAAAACTAAAAAAAAAGCATGGGTTATTGTAATTCCATGAATTTTTTGTAATTTTGCAGACCTAAACAAAGTATAGTAATTTCAATACAAGCAATACAATGGGAGGTTTTTTCGGTACGATCTCGACTAAGGACTGTGTAAACGATGTGTTTTACGGTACAGACTACAATTCGCACTTAGGAACCAAACGCGCAGGATTGGTGACTTTTGATGAGGAAAGCGGTTTTCATCGCTCTATCCACTCGTTGGAACGCCAATATTTCCGTTCGCGTTTCGAAGATGAACTTGACGACTTTAAGGGGCATCAGGGACTGGGTGTTATTAGTGATACAGATCCACAACCCATCATCATCAACTCTCACTTGGGACGTTATGCAGTGGTCACAGTGGCCAAAATCAATAATCTTAGAGAAATAGCTGATGAACTGTTGGCCAACCGCATGCACCTTAGTGAAATGTCGGCGAATGTCATCAACCAGACAGAACTCGTGGCATTGCTTATCAATATGGGAGACTCGTTTGTGGATGGTATCAATAAGGTTTATCAGAAAATACAGGGCTCGTGCTCGATGTTGATTCTTACCGAAGATGGTATTATTGCCGCACGTGACTTCCTTGGACGTACCCCTATCGTTATAGGAAAACGTGATGATGCCTATGCAGTATCAAGCGAAACGACAAGTTTTCCCAATCTTGACTATCAAGTACTGCGCGATGTAGGTCCGGGAGAAATCGTAAAACTGCGTGCCGACGGTATCGAAGTGTTGCAAAAACCTATGAGCCGTTGTCAGATATGCTCGTTCCTGTGGGTGTATTACGGATTTCCTGCCAGCGACTATGAAGGAATCAATACTGAAGCAGTACGCGAGAAGAACGGACGCATTGTGGGTGAGAAGGATACTGAAGTGGAAGCCGACCTCGTTTGTGGTATTCCCGATTCGGGAGTAGGAATGGCACTTGGTTACTCACACGGAAAGAAAGTACCATACAAGCGTGCTGTATTGAAATATACTCCAACATGGCCACGTTCGTTTACTCCTGGCAACCAGAAACGTCGTGACTTGGTGGCACGCATGAAACTCATTCCCAACCCTGCCATTTTGAAGGATCAACGTGTTGTTTTCTGTGATGACTCTATCGTACGTGGTACCCAGTTACGCGACAATGTGCGTACCTTCTTCGATAATGGTGCAAAGGAAGTACATGTACGTATCTCTTGCCCACCATTGGTGTATGGTTGTCCGTTTATCGGTTTTACCTCACAGAAGAGCCCTCTTGAACTCATTACCCGTCGCATCATCAAGGATTTTGAGGGCGATGAAAATGCAAAACTGGCAGAGTATGCAAAAACAGATTCACCAGAATACAAGCGCATGGTGCAGGAAATAGCCAAGCAACTGGGACTGACGAGTCTGAAATTTGCTCATGTGGAAGATCTTGTCGAATCTATCGGATTGCCCAAAGATCGGGTCTGCACCCATTGTTTTGATGGTAGTAGCTATTGTCATGAGCATGACAATGATCCAGAATAATCGTTAAAAAATGATAATGTTCATCGGAAGGACTATGTCTTTCCGATGAAAAACAGTAACTTTGCATATTGATAAAATATCATAGAAGCGTGAAAATACAGCAAGTGCTTGACGCCCTTGAACAGTTCGCGCCTCTGCCCTTACAGGAAAGTTGGGATAATGCTGGCCTGCAAGTTGGATTGACAGAGGCGGAGGTTTCAGGGGCATTATTGTGTCTTGACGTCAACGAAAAAATTGTTGATGAGGCAATAGAAAAAGGCTCACCCGATAAACCTAGGGGGGAATATTCTTTGATTCTACAGAAAATTTATATCTTTGCACCATGAACAATCAAGGACTATTAGCATTGGCACAGTTAATTCTGCCATCAGAGATACTTTCAAA